>JAHDWY010000416.1 GCA_023384315.1 Candidatus Hydrogenedentota bacterium
GGCGTATTGGGCTACGCGACGCTGGTGCGACAAGAACTCCCGCCTGAATCGCCCCATTACCGCCGCATGATGGCGATTGAGGATTCCGCCTTGCGCGCGTCAGAGCTGACCAACCAACTCCTGACCTTCGCGCAGGCCGGCGCTCGAAACACGGAAACGCTATCACTCAACGTCATCGTGGGGGAAACAGTCAATCTCTTGTCCCACACGCTGGATCCCAACGTGCGGATCGGTTTCGATGCTACGCCCAGTCTCGATCTTGTTGAAGCCGACCGTACGCAAATCCACCAGATCGTGATGAACCTGTGCCTGAATTCCCGCGACGCCATGGCAGGCCGCGCCGGAGAAATCAAGCTTTCGACCGCAAACGTGGAGGTGGACGACGCGTTAGCCGAGAAAGTCCACGTGCCGACGCGCGGTTCCTTCGTTCGGCTTACCGTGGAAGACACGGGCATTGGCATGCCACCCGACGTGGTGCGCCGGATGTTCGATCCCTTCTTCTCGACGAAGCAGCAGGGGAAAGCCATCGGAATGGGATTATCGGTGGTATACGGCATCATCCAGGCCCACGGCGGCGGACTCCGGGTCCAGTCGGAAGAAGGTAAAGGCACGCGAATCGAGGTCTATCTTCCGTCCGCAGGAAGGGAGACTCCGGTCGAGCTGGCGGCGCCCGCACCCGCGCAGGAAGAACGCACGGGCGATGCGCTTATCCTCGTGGTCGACGACGAAAAGTTGTTGCGCACGCTGCTTCAGGACATCCTGGGTATGGCGGGCTACGATGTCATCGACGCGAGCACCGGGGAAGAAGCAATCGAGATCTACGAGCAACGCAAGAACGAGATTGCGTTGGTAATTCTGGACATTGTCATGCCCGGCATGGGCGGCGCACGTGCCTTGGAGCTGCTCACGGAGATGAATCCCGCCCTGCGATGCATCGTGTCGAGCGGCTACGGCAGTGAAGCGCTTGAGCCCAGCTTGTTGAACCGGGAGAACATCCGTTTCGTCGCCAAACCTTTTCAATCCACGGTCGTTATGGACACGGTCCGCGAGTTGCTCGCCGACTGACTCTTGTGGTAGCTCCGCAACTCCTTCCTCCCCGTCCACCCATTGCGCCCCGCAGGTGGCTGTGGCAAAATCGGGGTTTGAGCAGCCTGCACTTTCGGAGTTTTCATGCGCGCGATCACCAATACCAACGAGTCTCTGGAAGAAATCCTCAGCCGGCCGGATGACGGCCTTGTCGAGTATTTCCGCGAGCTGTGCGGCGATATCGTTATCCTCGGCGTGGGCGGCAAGATGGGACCCACCCTCGCGCGAATGGCCGTGCGCGCAACGCAGGAGTCTGCGACAAGACGGCGCGTGATCGGCGTTTCTACGTTCTCTCAACCTGGACTCCGTGATGCCTTGCATGCTGCGGATGTGGAAACACACCAAGCCGACCTTTTGAATGCGGACACGGTGAACCAACTCCCCGAAGCGGAAAACGTGATCTACATGGTGGGCCGGAAGTTCGGATCGACCGGCGCCGAATGGAACACCTGGGCCACGAACGTGCTGGCCGCGGGCCGGGTCGGGGAGCGCTATGCCGGGTCCCGCATCGTGGCGTTTTCCTCGGGAAATGTGTACCCCTTTGTTTCCGTTGAGTCCGGCGGCGTCACGGAAGCTGCGCGTCCGGATCCCGTGGGCGAATACGCCATGTCATGTTTAGGGCGGGAGCGCTTGTTCGACTATGTGTCGAACGAGAAAGGCGCGCGTGTGGTCCACTACCGGCTCAACTACGCCGTCGAGTTGCGCTACGGAATCATCGTCGATGTGGCAACCCGAATCCTCAGTGGAGAACCGGTCGACTTAACGACGGGGTACGTGAACGTAATTTGGCAGCGCTATGCCAATTCTGTTGCGCTTCGGTGCCTGCAACTGGCAGCGACACCCCCGGCAATACTCAATGTGACAGGTTCCGAGACCATATCCGTCCGCGACATGGCAACGCGTCTTGGCGAATGCCTGAACCGGCCCGTGACGTTTTCCGGCACCGAGTCCGCGACTGCTCTCCTCAGCAATGCATCGCGCTGTCACGAGCTGTTCGGCTCGCCGGATGTCGATCTCGATACGCTGATTCAGTGGGTCGCGGAGTGGCTGAAACGCGGCGGTTCTACCCTTGGCAAACCGACACACTATGAAACCCGGGACGGAAAGTTCTGATCATGGCGACCTATCCCAAACTGGCCCCTGCCGTCTTGCGACGGATTCGTTCGGGCATGGTGATCCCGGCCCATCCCCTGGCATTGACCCGCGCTGGAAAGCTCGACGAGCGGCGGCAGCGCGCGCTTACACGGTATTACTGTCACGCCGGCTCCGGTGGTGTCGCCGTGGGCGTGCATACGACCCAGTTCGCCATTCGCGACAAGCAAGTCGGGTTGTACAAACCCGTTCTGCAACTCGCCGCCGAGACGATGAACGAGTACACCCGCGCGACCAAGAGGCCCGTCGTGAAGGTTGGCGGCATCTGCGGAAAAACGCCGCAAGCCGTGCGCGAAGCTACCTTCTTACGCGAGACCGGATATGATGCGGGCTTGCTGAGCCTGGCCGCGCTGTCGGCATTTACCGTACCGCAGATGGTCGACCACTGCCGTCGCGTTGCAGAGGAGATCCCCATTATGGGGTTCTATCTTCAACCTGCGGTGGGCGGACGCGTGCTGCCCGTCCGGTTCTGGCGCAGCTTCGCGGAGATCGAGAATGTCGTTGCCATCAAAATGGCCCCCTTCAACCGCTATCAGACCCTCGACGTCGTGCGCGCCGTGGCCGAAGTAGGCCGCGCCTCGGACATCGCCTTGTACACGGGCAACGACGACAACATCGTCGTCGACCTCTTGACCACATACCGCATCGCGGTGGGCAAGAAGCGCGTATCGCTTCGCATTGTGGGTGGACTGCTCGGCCATTGGGCGTGTTGGACACGCCGCGCGGTGGAGTTGCTCGATGAATGCCATCGCGTGGTGAGGGCTGGCGGTGACGTGCCTCCGGGCTTGATGACGCGCGCGGTCGAAGTCACGGACTCGAACGCCGCGTTTTTCGACGTGTCCAACGGCTTCCGGGGTTGCATTGCGGGAATCCATGATGTGCTATTGCGACAAGGCTTGGTTTCGACGCGGCGCTGCCTCGATCCAAACGAGCGCTTATCGCCGGGGCAGCGCGAAGAAATCGACCGCGTTTACCGCGACTATCCGCATCTCAATGACGATGCCTTTGTCCAAGAGCGCCGCGACAGTTGGTTAAACGGATAACAAATCACGAGGTGTCATGTGCGTTTCGGATTCGTAACAGATGAACTTAGCCAGGATCCCCGCGAGGCCGTTGAGATGGCCCTCGAATGGGGGGTCCGCGAGTTCGAGATCCGTCATGTGCATGACAAACGGTTTCCCCGCCTGCCGCTGAACATGCTGGATCGGCTGGTCGATTTGCAGGATGAATACGACATCGCG
The DNA here is from genome assembly GCA_023384315.1 of Candidatus Hydrogenedentota bacterium. GTDB lineage: Bacteria > Hydrogenedentota > Hydrogenedentia > Hydrogenedentales > SLHB01 > JAHDWY01. The sequence goes on from JAHDWY010000416.1 coordinate 3,480, forward strand.
TACACCGCAGTCTCGCCTGGGTTCTTCAAGACCCGTATCGATGACGAACCCCATATCGCCTACGCGACCGGCGAAGGGTTGCATGTGGCCGTTGATTTTATGCAGGCCTGCGAAATTCCCTTACTCATCTGCTTCGGACTCGAATCGACACCCGGGACCGACAAGGAAGCCGTGGCACGGATCGGATCATTTGCCGATCAACTTGCCGACTTCGAACTTCACGCGGCCGTCGAAAATGAAACGCACTGCAAATTCAACACGCCCGAACGCATTGCGTCCTTGTTGCAACAGTGCGACCGGCCCAACCTGGGCGCGAACTGGGACCTTGCCAACCTGAAAGAAGGCGCGGAAGAAGGCTTCCCCGACGGATACGAGACGGTGAAAGAGTACATTCGGAACGTGCACGCCAAGGACGTCGTCGTCACATCCGAAGGGCGCGTGGAATGGCGTCCTATCGGCGAAGGGGTTTGCGACTGGCGGGGGCAAATGCGCGCGCTGCTGGAGGACCAGATTGTGGAGCGCGTAACCATCGAGAGCCATTGCGGCCCGCCGGAGCACGTGGGGCAACATAATCTCACCATGCTGAAGCGCTTCGTCGAAGAAGCCGGGGGCTGATGCTTCGCGTCATTGCAGGTACGGCCCGCGGCATTCGCCTCGAAACGGCCGAAGGGAAGCGCGTCCGGCCAACACTCGACCGGGTGCGCGAGGCGGCTTTCAGCATCCTCATGCCGCGATTGGAGGGCTGCCGCTTCGCCGATTTGTTCGCGGGAAGCGGCTCAAATGGCATCGAAGCGTTGAGTCGCGGCGCGTCCCATTGCGCGTTCATCGATCAGGATCGCCGTTGCCTCGATATCGTGCAACACAATCTCGAGAAGACTCGCCTGCTCCCCAAGGCTGCCTGTCATCGCCTCGCACTGCCACAAGGGATAGCGCAACTTCAGCATCTGGAGCAGCCCTTCGACGTAATTTACGCGGACCCGCCCTTCGATTTCACGGCTTACGAAACGCTTCTGGAACGGCTGATTCAGCACGAACTTCTTTCCGCGCAAGCCATTGTTATCATTGAACATGCGAAAGACAACCCCATGCCGGATCGCGCCGGTTCCTTGGCCCGAGTCCGCGATGCATCCTACGGAACGGTTACCCTCTCGTTTTTTTCTTGACGCATTATGTTGTATGTGCTAAATTGACCTTGGCACAATATATAGATGTGTCAAGGATTTTGCCGCGATGCGCTTGTGGTCGGCCCGATGGTAGATAGGAATTGAATAGCCAATGCGTTGTCCGTTCTGCGCGTTCCTGGAAAGCAAAGTGGTCGACTCCCGTTCCTCCAAGGAAGGCGATTCCATTCGCCGGCGTCGCGAGTGTTTGAAGTGCGCGCGCCGCTACACCACCTACGAACGTATCGAAG
>JAHDWY010000417.1 GCA_023384315.1 Candidatus Hydrogenedentota bacterium
TTCGCGAGGGTGACGGAGAGAGTGCTCTCCCAACTAATGGAGAACACGCCAAAACTAACCGCGGATTGGCCAACGCTTTCCGTCCCTCGCGTGACTCAATCCGTCCCTAACTTCGCCAACTCCTCCTTCGCGGGCGCGCATTCCGGATTCTTCTCCAAGGCAAGTTCCCAGTCTGCGCGTGCTTGTTCCACGTCACCGGTTTTCTGGTAGGCAAGTCCGCGCAGACATCGCGCCGTTTCGAGGTCGGGGTTCAGTTCGAGCGCGGTAGAGAGCAGCGCAATCGCCTTGGCCGGGTCGCCGCCTTCGTTGCGCTCCGCAAAAACAAAGGGCTTCGCCTGTGCGACGTAGGCTTTGGCATTCTGCGGGTCAAGTTCAACGGCCATTGCCGCCGCTTCTTCCATTTCCTTGCGGTACTTCTTCGCACGGTAATCGCTGCGGATCATCGTTGCCAATAGATCCGCCTTGAGCCGGTAGGTTTCAGAATTCGGTTGCAGCGACTCCAGCGCGCGCAATCCCGCGGCTGCGGCCTTGTCGATTGCCTCGCCCAACGGACGCCGGTCCGCGATGTTCGATTCCGGCAACCGTTCCCACTCGATACGTAGCAGCTCCGCAGTCAAAAGCCCCGCGCGCGCCACGAATAGTTGCGATTCGCGGGACGGCTTCACTGCAGCTTCGGTGACCGCCTGGTCCAGAACGGCCGCCGCTACGACGGCGTCATACGATCGCTGCGCAACGTCCAGCCGCGCGGCAAGGTCTTGCGCCGAGGTAAGCGACGCAAATGCGAGCGTCACAAGTAAAGTCGTGTAAGCGCGCGTTACCATCAGCGTCACCTCCATGTCCTTTCTTCCAAGGGAAGTGTCTACCGTGGATCCGTTACGTCGTGCACGTGCTCTCCGGCGACACCATTTTCAATTTCGAACATTTGGATTTGTTTCGGATTTCGTGTTTCGGATTTCGAATTTCGCCTTGGCAATGCTGCGTTGGGTAAAATCGTGCTTATGGGTACATCAACGACTGCACGGCATCACTTCTTCCCGTTGCGCAGCACCAATACGGATGGCGTGAGAATCAAATCCGACGCGAGCGCGACCAACAACGCGATCGATGAAAGCAATCCAAAGTACCGAATAGGCACGAATCCCGAGGTCCACAAGGTCGCAAACCCGATGCACGCCGTCAGCGTGCTATAAATCATCGCAGGCCCGACTTCCTCGAGAACCTTGCCCACCGTCGCGCGCGCGCTAGGCGAACTTGTGGTGCAGGCTTCCAGCCTGCATTCTGCGCGCAGTCGCTTAAACGCCGCGAGCAAATGCACCGTGTTATCAACCGAGATTCCCAATGCGACCCCCGCGACCAGCACCGTGCCCGCATCCAGAGGAATGTTGAGCAACGGCATCAACGCGAAGACTGCCAGCGTAGGCGTAACATTCGGCGGAATCGACAGCAGCATAAGCGGAAGGGATCGCAGGCCGATGCCGACGATGAGAAACACCACCACGAACGCAAACGCATAGCTTTCAATTTGCGTCATGGCGAGATCGACTTGCGCGTTGTTCAGGATCCATACAATACCCGTGAAGCGGCCTTCGAGTCCTTCCGGCAAGGTGTCGAGTTCCGACTGCACTTCGTCCGCGAGTTTATAGAATCGCTCGGCATCCATCACCGTCGGCAGGATCGACAAGCGCAATTGCTCACCGTTGCCGGAAACCAGCCGTGCAAGTTCCGCTCGACCTGTGTCGTCCAACTCGTCCAGCAAACTCTCCGCTGACGCACGCGAATCAGGCAACGTGTAGTACTCGGGATCGATCGCGTGGTCCCATTGATTCAGTTTCTTCAAGAAGTCCAGCGCCGACACAACACGCGCGACGTGCGGATTGTTTTCCGTAGCATCAATTACCTTCTCCAACGCCGGCCAATACTCGGGATTCAACCATCCGCCTTCACAATCAATGACGACCTCAAGCGAGTAGAGTCCCGTGAGATTCTCGCTCACGTATTGGTACGATGCCACCGTTGGCGAGTCTTCAGGGAGAAAGGCGAGGGGATTCGGTTCGGCATTGATGCGAAATACACTCACAATTCCCGCGGCCATGATAAGCACGAAAGCCGCAATGGCAGCGCCCGGATGTCTTTCGCTTGCCTGCTCCGCGCGGCGCAGCAGGGGCAGCCAGATTGAGGCGGCGGACCGGCGCGGCGCCACGCGCAGCAGGGGCAGCAGCACCGGCACGAGCACAAGATTCACGATCAGTGAAATTACCAGACCGATCGCCGCGAAACTTCCCATCTCTCGGATGGGCGGCATGGTGGAAAAGGACAACGAAAAGAACCCGGCAGCGGTGGTGATCGCGGAAAGGGCGCAAGGCAATACGGTCTCTCGCTGGGTCGTCACCATGCTCTCTCCGGGATCACGACCGCTCGCGCGGTGGTGCTGATACCGGGTGATCATGTGGATGCTGTGCGAGAGTGACAATACCCACAGCAGCGGCGGCAGCGCGGAACTCACCATCGTCAACGGCCGGTCCATCCACGCGATCAGACCCACCGGCAGCAGTACGCTAAGCGCGCCGCAGACGGACGCAACCAACGTAGCCCGCGCCGATCGGAGCAACACCATCAACACCAGAATCGAGCAACCGAAGGCGAGCGGCATGGCCCGCAGGGTCTCCTGCTCCGAAACCGCGTCGAGCACGGCGTTCAGCGCCGGCGGCCCGACGAAGTCCAGGCGGAACCCATAGTCGGCGAGCGGCTGCGCAGCCGCTTCAACCTCCCGCATCAACTCCCGCCGTTCGCCGGATTTCCGTGGCGGATCGAGTTCCAGGAAGAGTCCCGCCACGTCGCGATCTCTGGAAACGAACATTCCTTCGTAAAAAGGGGTCGACGTGAACTCCTCTTCCAACGCCTCCGGGTCCTCCGCGCCAAACAAATCCCGGTACACTGACGGGATACCCGTAACCCGGCGCACGTGAGGCACGGCTTCCAGATTGGCTTGGGCCGCGAGCATGGCGTCCAGGGCCGAAGGCTCAAAAAGAGGTCTCCCCGAAAGCGCGACGACAACAAACTCGTCGTCCCCGAAGGTCTTCAGAAACTGTTGATATTCCCGCGTTTCCGGACTGTCCGGATTCATCCATCGTTCGATGGAGTTGTCCGTGCGGAGGTGGCGGATTTCTACGACGGCGGCGACACCGAGCAGGCACAGCGCGGTCGCCATGACCACGAGCGGCCACCCACTTTTCCCCCAGGGCGAAGACATCATAAGGCGGCGCGCCTTCGGTAAGTCATTAAGTGGGAGTGGTTTGTGTACTTCAGATACTGCATTGTGCACTTCGAGTGAGCTACGAGCCGCGTGTCTCTTGCGCTCCCGTGATGCGGATTTCAGTTACTTCCACATGATTCCGTCATCGCCAGAGGCTCTTGGAATTAAACCGCGGGCTATCTCCCGTCACCTCTTGGGCGAGGACGCCCAAGCCACAGAGTACCGTTTCGAGTTTTGGTCATTCGAATTTGTTTCGAAATTCGTGCTTCGGATTTCGAATTTGGCGACGGCGCACTACTCCAAGAATTCAAGATCGGCGCCCAAATATTTCAGTCCCGTCTCTTTGATCGCCGCATCCGGCACGCGTTGGAGGGGGGAGTACGTGGGGTGGCCGGACTTACCGAAAGGACTGTTGCGCTTGGCGTTATAACAGCAGATCAAGGCCCAGCGGGGGTCTGGGGACGTGTTCTGCTCGGACTTGTGCAGGAGGTTGCAATGGAAAAACAGGGCGTCGCCCGGGTCCATTTCGCAGTGCACCAGCGGCATGACCTTCTCCGCCTCCACGCATCGCACCGGATCGGCACCCGTCTGGTCGCCTACCTTCATGTGGTCAATGCGGCCGAGGAGGTGCGAGCCCTTGAGCACCTGAAGGCAGCCGTTGGCCTTGGTGGCCTTATCCACTGCGATGTAACAACTTAGGAGCAGCGGGAACAGGCAGGTGTCGTTGTACCAGTACCCGTAATCCTGGTGCCAAACCCAGGCCCCGCCGACGAAAGGCTCCTTCTGCATCATCTTCGAATGCCAGTGGTACACCTCGCCGCCCAAGATCTGTTCCGCCGCGCTCACGATGCGCTCACTCCGCGAGTACATGCTCAGGATGCTGTCGTCAGCCTCGTTCCACAAGGTGATCCGGCTTTTGCCGCCCGAACCGTCTTCCCGGTCCTTCGCCTTCTCCGAGATGGCTGGATCATGACGCGCCGCATGCCGCAGCAAATCCGTTTCCTCCTCGTCGAACAGCCCCTTCGCGAGGTAGTACCCGTCCTCATTAAATTGCGTCAATTGCGATTCCGTAAGCATACGACCAACGACCCTCGACAACTTGGTTTGAAATGGCGAACGGCTCGCCCGCGCGGCAAGCCTTTTGCAGCATCCAATCCGGGGACAAACCCCCCGAATCAACAAGCTCCGATCATAGCACGATCCCAACCCCACGCAAACCCCTACCGTTTCGAGTAGACTCGACATGTGGAAGCGGTTCCTAAGGAGTATCCTGCCCCCGAGGTGCCATGGGCATCCTGCCCATGCCGGGGCTTCCAGCCCCGTCTTCAGTCCCACGGCGCACTCCACCGGAACGTAACCCCTGCGTAAATGCCCAAAAACTCCTTATCCCACTGGCCCAACGGGCCTGAATACCTGTAGCCCCGGGTTGGCCCGACCAACGGGAGGGCCTACCCGGGGTCATCGGCCACCCCCTCACGCCGACCCTGAAAGGGTCGAACAAGCCTCGCCAAATCTGTTTATCTCTTTCAGAGAATCCCGAAGATGGACCACCCGGTGACCCCGGTTAGGCCTTGCTGCGCGGCGGCCAAACCGGGGCTATGAGTATCTAGGCCCGTTGGGCCATTGCGTCGCCTTA
>JAHDWY010000418.1 GCA_023384315.1 Candidatus Hydrogenedentota bacterium
GCTGTTTCGTCGATGAGTTTTGTCGCAAACCGTTCCCAGTGCCATTGAGTCTTCTTTGCCGTGTCCCAATCATTTGCGTAAGGCTCTTCCCACACTTCCAGGCCGGGCGTGGCGATGCGTTGCACTTGTGACACGTGTATCCGCACGTCTTCCGTGACCGGACCGCCGTTCACGCTGTTGAACGGATGATACGCCCAATCCGACGGGTGCTTCGGCCACCCCCAAAAGACGGTGATTCCCACGACGAGGCCCTTCTCCTTCGCGTAGGTGCAGAAGTCCCGCAAGCGCGGCCAGAAGTGCGCGGGATCGTCGCCTTCGTCCCAAGTGTGAAGGTCCCACTGGTATCCGCCATCCTTCGCGCGGGGGCCATCGGACTTACGCGCCCAGGGCGTGATTCCCGGGTAAACGTAGCCGTAGCGTTCCTCCAATTCGCTGCCATCGAGTTGTTGCCGTGGTACGACAAAAGACCAAATGTGGACCACACTCAATCCCGCGTCGGCGCAATCCTCGATCCAGCGGCGGTAGTCGATGTTGGTGTTTTGCATGACGCATTGGGTGCCGCTGTCACCGACGAGGACGACGCCGTCGCCATGAAACGTCAGATACCGGTTGGAGGCCGTATGACCCAAGTCAGCGGACGGCTGCGCGCCAACAGCGCCTGCCCATATCGCAGCGCAAGCTGCAAGCAATAGGGGTCGAAACGTCATACGCCTGCCTCCAGGTTTCCGCGCTCAACGGCAGCCCTATGCGGATTCTCAAACTCGCCGCACCTACGCGCGAGTCGCTCCTACTTCTCCACCTTCGGCGGATATTTGATCTGCAGATGCAACTCCTGCAACTGCCGCGGAGTGACTTCGCTCGGGGCGCCCATGAGGAGATCTTGTGCTTTCTGGTTCAGGGGGAAGGCGATGACCTCGCGGATGTTGGGCTCGTCGGCGAGCAGCATAACGATACGGTCGAAGCCCGGCGCGATGCCGCCGTGAGGAGGCGCGCCGTAATGGAAGGCCTTCCACAAGGCCGGGAATTTGGACTTCACCGTCTCGTCAGAATAGCCCGCGATCTCGAAGGCCTTGAGCATGACTTCGGGACGGTGGTTACGAATGGCGCCCGACGACAACTCGATGCCGTTGCACACGACGTCGTACTGGAATGCAAGCACGTCGAGCGGGTCCATCTCCGTCAAGGCTTCCATGCCGCCCTGGGGCATGGAGAAGGGGTTGTGGGAGAAGTCGACTTTCTTTTCGTCTTCGTTCCACTCGAACATGGGGAAATCGACGACCCAGCAGAAGGCCGCGAGGTTTTTGTCGACAATGCCCAGCGCGTTCGCCAGGTACACGCGCACCTTGCCGAGCAGCGCGTTGGTTTCCGTCCGGTCGCCGGCGCCGAAGAACAGGGCGTCCCCTTCCCGGGCGGAGGTCCGCTCGATGAGGGCTTTCTGTTCCGCCTCGCTCAGGAATTTGACGACGGGGCCTTTCATTTCGCCATCGCGCAGGGCGATCCAGGCCAGGCCCTTAGCCCCTTCGCCTTTGGCGAAGGCCTCCGCGTCATCGAAGAACTTGCGCGATTGCGTGGCGACGCCTTTGGCGTTGATGACCTTCACCGCGCCGCCGCTCTTCACCGCGCCCGAAAAAACTTTGAACTCGCTGTTCTCGAAGATGTCCGTCGCCTCGATCATCTCCAGCCCGAAACGGATGTCCGGCTTGTCGGTGCCGTATTTCTCCATGGCCTCGCGGTACGGAATCCGCGGGAAGGGGTTGGCCTGAATGGTCTTGTCCGACAACTCGTTGAACAACCGCACCAGGAGCAGCTCGATTTCGTGGAAGAGATCGTCCTGCGTGATGAAGGACATCTCGATATCGATTTGGTAGAACTCGCCCGGACTGCGATCAGCGCGGCTGTCTTCATCGCGAAAACAGGGCGCAATCTGAAAGTACCGGTCGAAGCCGGAGATCATGAGCAACTGTTTAAACTGCTGGGGCGCCTGGGGCAGCGCGTAAAACTCGCCGGGATACAGCCGGCTGGGCACCAGGTAGTCGCGCGCCCCTTCCGGCGACGAACTGGTCAGGATCGGCGTGTGGTACTCGGTAAACCCGCGCTCCGTCAAATGGGCGCGGGTGAGTTGTGCCGTCTGGGAGCGAAGCAGAATGTTCTTATGCAACCGTTCCTTACGCAGATCGAGAAACCGGTGGGCCAGCCGCACTTCCTCCGGGTACTCCAGCTCCTGGTTGACCGGGAAGGGGATCTGATCGGCGATGGATTCCACGTGAAAACTCGACGCGACGACTTCGATCGCGCCGGTGTCGAGATTGGGATTAATCGTTTCCGGCGTGCGCGCGACGACTTTGCCATCCACGCGAATAACGCTCTCCGACCGCACCTGTTCGGCTTCCGTGAAAAAGGCTTGATCCGGGTTGATGACGACCTGCGTCAGGCCATAGTGATCGCGCAAGTCGATGAAGATCACGCCCCCGTGGTCGCGCTTGCGGTGGACCCAGCCCGACAGCCGGACCTCTTTGTCTACGTCTGATGGACGCAGCTCGCCACAGGTATGCGTTCGAAAGGGATGCATGGTCGTTTCTCCAGAGCGGGTACTGATATCGTGCCGCAGTTAAACGCCGGATCGTAGCCATTGACGGGGGAATTGTCAAATTTCGCAGCGCTCGGAACGGTTTATGCCTTTTGGTTTCGATGACTTCTCTGATCTTCGATTGACTGTGGTACCATTCATGCAATTCAAACGTACACGCGCATCGCGCCACTGGGATTGGGAAGACCACGACCATGAATCGGGCCGGAGGGATGGGGCGTCACGAACCGCTTATGCAGCGGCTGGCGGCCTCGGGATCGGAACTGGTGATCGTCATTGGACCCAAGGACGACCGGACCGATACCGGACACTGGACCGGCGCCATCCTGAGTGTCACCGGCAAGGTTAAGGGACTTCCCACGGTCGAACAGGCGATTCGGGACGGACTCTTTGCGCCGGGCACGGGACGCTACCTTGCTACCTTCGACCCCAAGAAAGTCTCCAAGGAGCGGGCTACAGAAGCCCGCGCGCGCACCGAGCACGCCATCCGCGCCATGCGCGCCCGCCAGAACGGCGAGCGCATTCCCCCCTATATTTCCCCCTCGCTGCGGCCCAGCGAATCGGAAGTGGCCTCGAAACGGGCGGAAAGCTTTGCGAAGAATACGCGCCTGAAATTCGAGCGCGTCTACAACGCCGCTCAGAAAGCGATCGAAGCCGGCGACGCGCAGACGGCCCTGGTCAAGTGCAAGGCCGCCTTGGCCCTGCTCCGGGAAGATAGCATATACGGCGAGCACCAGTTGCAGCTTGAAGATGCCCTCACCAAAGAGATTGAACGGCTCCAGGACGCGGAGTAGGCGTGGCTCACAAGATCAGCATCACGTCGCCGTAGGAATAAAAGCGGAACCGGTTGGCGATGGCATACCGGTACGCCTCCCGCGCTAACTCGATTCCAGCGAACGCATACACCAGCGCCAGCAGACTCGACTTTGGCAGGTGAAAATTGGTCTGCAGGACATCCACGGCCCGGTATGTATAGGGCGGATAGATGTACAGTCCGGTCGTACCGGCACCCGGCTGAAATTGCCCGTGGCGGTACTGAAACTCCAGCACCCGCGTGGACGTCGTGCCCACGGCGACAACGCGTCCGCCCGCATCGCGCGTCGCGTTGAGCGTTGCCGAGGTGGCTTCGGGAAAGACGAACTCCTCGGGTTCGACGATATGGGCCTCCACTCGCTCGCCGCGAATGGGGCTGAAGGTTCCGTAACCCACGTGCAGGGTTAGTGATGTGCGTTGTACTCCGCGTCGCTCCAAATCCGCGAAAACCGCATCCGTGAAATGCAGTCCCGCCGTCGGCGCCGCGACGGCGCCGGGCGCTTGGGCATAGACGGTCTGGTAGCGTGTCAGGTCGGCATCCTCGGGTCCTTTCCGGTGAATGTAGGGCGGCAGCGGCACTTCGCCGCACTCTTCCAGAACCCGCAGGACGTCCGGCGTGTGAAACCGCACGCGACGCCGCCCCTCGGGCAAGACCTCCTCGACCACGGCTTCCATCCCGGATCCCAGAACGACCGTCGTCCCCGGCGGAACCTTTGCCGAAGGCCTTACCAGCGCGTCCCAGGCGCCGGGCTCATGTTCGTGCAGGAGGAAGATTTCGACCTTGCCGCCGGACGGCTTTCGCCCGTGCAAGCGCGCGCGGATAACTCGTGTTTCGTTGAGCACGAGGCAATCGCCGGCCCGGAGATGCGCACCGACGTTTCGAAAGACGTCTTCGCGGAGAGATCCGTCCGCGCGATCGACCACCAACAGGCGGGATTCGTCCCGGTTCTCTTTCGGGTGTTGCGCGATAAGTTCATCGGGCAAATCATAATCAAGTTCTGAAATATCCATAGCGCGCAACAATAGCAGGAGCACGAAAGCGCAGACAATGTGTGGGGCGGAAGAGGATGTTTTGCGATGTCGTTTGGTCTGCAGTTGTCGCGGCCGGCTCCAGGCACTAAGATAGGAGGGCTAAATGTCAGCATGGATGAGGGAGGAATCCACGATGCGAATGAACCGGCGGGAGTGGCTGCGCAGCGCGGGGTTGGCGGCGGGCAGCGGACTGGTTGCGAGCGCCTGCGCGGGTGCGGCGAAAGCCGGCACGAGCGGCCGTCGTCCGAACATCATCTACATCATGGCAGACGACCTCGGCTATGGCGATCTCGGTTGCTACGGACAGGATGTCGTTCAGACGCCACGCATCGATCAACTGGCCGAAGAAGGCATCCGGTTCACGCAATGTTACGCGGGCAGCACGGTGTGCGCGCCGTCGCGCTGCGCGCTTATGACCGGTCTTCATACCGGACACTGCTGGATTCGCGGCA
>JAHDWY010000419.1 GCA_023384315.1 Candidatus Hydrogenedentota bacterium
GAGGGGAGTTATCCGTACGGAAACAAGTTCTCATTGGATGTCGAATCCATGCGGCGAGAGTACGAACGGGTGAAGAGCCTCACGACTGCGCAGGCGCGGGCCGAGTACGAGGCTTCGCTGACGAGCGAGCGGCTGCCGCATGAGGTGAAGGGCGGCTATCTGGCGAAGGCGTTGAGCGCGACTTCGCAGGATGCGGACGGTATCGCGGCGATTGTCGAATCGCTGGACGACCGCGGCGGTTGGCGCGAAACGATTACCGTTATGGATCCCTTCTCCCCCTTCACCAAGCCGCCGCGGGAGTTCGAGGGCTACAGCACCGGGGGATACATTGGCCGCATGTACCGGTTGATCAACTTTCTCAACGAAAGCAGGTAGGGTCGCATGAGCATTGAGGCAAGTATCATCGGCGTGGGGATCATGGGCAAGGCCGTGGCGCAGTCGCTGCGACACAACCCCGAGGTCAAGCTGTGCGCCGTTTCCGATCTTTCCGAGGATAGCCTGAAAACCCTTGCCGAAGAGTTCCCCGACGCGAAGTGTTTCGCCGATTACCGGCGAATGCTGGACGAGTGCAAACCGGACGTCGCGTTCATCGCCACGCCAGACTGGGCCCATCGCGACCCGGTAATGGAGTGCCTGGCCCGCGGGATTCACGTGCATGTGGAGAAACCGCTGACCACGGACGAAGGCGAAGCCGCGGAGATCGTTGCGGAAGTGCGGAGGTCGGGACTGAAACTCCAGGTTTCCTATAACCATCGGTGGTTGGCACCGTATTACGCGACCTTCGAGAAGATTCGCGGCGGGAAGTTGGGCAATCCGCTGATCGGATACGCACGAAAGAACAATCCCATCACGGTTCCTACGGAGATGCTGGCGTCCTGGGCGAAGGACAGTTCGCCGCTATGGTTTCAATCGTCGCACGACATCGACCTCATGTGTTGGTGGTTTGACGACACGCCGGTCGAGGTCACGTGCCGCGGCGTCAAAAAAGTGCTGAAGGAACAACTCGGATGGGACACGTACGACGGCCTTCAGGGGCTCGTGACGTTCGCGCGAGGCGGTGTTGCGACCTTCGAGGCCGCGTGGGTCTATCCGCCTACGCATCCCGCGATGCCGGATTCGTTCATGTCGGTGGTGTGCGAACATGGGCATTTGCAGATCGACCGCAAGGATGAGGCGATTGAAATGAGCGACCCGGATCGGTTCAGTTGGCCGCGGTCGTTTCTGAACGCGAAGGTCTTCGACCGGTGGGTGGGCGCGTTTCCGTCGTGCATCAACAGTTTCATTGACGCCGTGCGCGACGACCGCGAACCGTTTGTCACGGCGCTCGACGGATGGCGCGTGACGGCGGTGTTGGAGGCCATGCACCGTTCCGCCGATACGGGAGAGACGGTGAAGGTCGCAGACTTGCCGCGAAGAACATCCCCCTGAATCCCCCTTCAAAGGGGGACTTAAAACAGCGAACACTATGTTTTCCTACGAAAGGGACTGGTGTTCGGAGCAATCGGAAGGAGAATTGTCGTGATTCGACTTGGCGTAGTCGGTGGCGGCACGTATGGGGAGAGCCACCTGACCGTTTTCAAAGAGATGGAAGAACATGGGCGCGTGAAGCTGGTTGCGCTGGCCGATACCAATGCGGAGCGGCGGGCGGAGCGGTCGAAGCAATTCGGCGTCGCGGTTTATGAGTCGCACGCGGAGATGCTGGAGAAAGAAGCGCTCGACGGGGTAACCATTGCCACGCCGGATCATCTGCATCTCGAGGTTGCCATGGACGTGTTGACGCGCGGCATCCACTGTTTCGTGGAGAAACCGCTGGACGTGACCGTCGAAGGTTGTCGCACCATGATCGATCAGGCCGCGACCAAGGGTGTACTCCTTCAGGTGGACTTTCATAAGCGATACGACCCTTACCACATGGAGATGCGGGAAGCGTTTCTCGAGGGCAAGTTCGGGGAGGTCGAATACGGCTATGCCTGGATGGAAGACCAGATCTGGGTGCCGATGAAGATGTTGCGCGCGTGGTCGGAGAATAGTTCGCCGGTCTGGTTTCTCGGGGTGCACATGTACGACCTCGTGCGGTGGATCATGAACAATCCGAGTCCGGTGAAGGTATACGCCACGGGCGCAAAGAAGAAACTGGCGGGACTGGGCGTTGACACCTTTGATTCGGTGCAGGCTCACGTGGAGTTTGCGAGCGGCGCCTGCATTACGTTTCAGAACTCTTGGATTCTGCCGGATGCCTTCGAGGCGGTGGTTCACCAGGGCGTGAAACTGGTCGGAACCGAGGGGATTTTCGAGTGCGATTCCCAGTATCGCGGAGGCCGGGGTTGTCTCCGCGACGAGAAGATGCGGACGTGGAACCTCGGCATCAAGTACCGCGAGCGGGACAAGAAGAATCAGGTGCGGTGGCGCGGCTACTTTCGGGACTCGATTGCGGACTTCGCCGAAAACTTGCTGTTCCTTGAAGAAGGCGGAACAATCGATGAACTGGAGGGGTTGTACCCGTCGGGGCAGGATGGTCTCGCGATTACGCAAATCGCCTGCGCCGCGGAAGAGAGCATTCGCACCGGAGCGCCGGTGTTTATTGGGTGAAGAAGAGAAGAATAGGGACAGCCTCCTTTTCCCTTTCAGATCGCTGAAAATGCAGTTCGGGCGTGGAGAAGGGAAAAGGAGGCTGCCCCTATTTTTCTACTGGATCGTTTGTTGATTGTTCTCTTCGAAGATTTCCTGAATCGCGTTCTCGGGATCAAGCACGACACGGCTGTTCTCGGGGAGGTTCTTCGTTTGGAATGCTACGTCTTTGCGCTGTGCTTGGAGTGTTGGATGCGGCGCATTGAGTGAATCGATCTGCGTTGTTTCGATTGCGGTACCGTCGTCTGCAATCAGAGCAACCACGATCGCCTCGGCGGGAGCGGCGCCGATGTTGTGAATTGTGACGTGCACGGTGCCGTCGTTCGCCACACTCACGTCGTCCGGGCCGATGGCCAGATCGGGTAGTGCGTCGGGGACGTCTATGGGAGAAGTCTGTTCGAAGTGCAGCAGCCAGTTCGTTTGCGGCGGTACGGTGACAGGCAGGGTCGCGAAGCGCGACAACTGCAGCGACTCCTCTCGCGCCACGCTGTCGAGTTCGCCATCGTCATTGAGATCGGGGCCCTGCGCGATGCTATAGACGCCGCTCGCGAGACGCCACACCCGCAGGGTCGCTGTGACCGGTGTTTCCGCGAAGTTGTATAGGTTGACCACCAGGCGTTTGTCGTCGGCGTAACTTACCAGGCGCGCGAGGTCCGCCGATGCGATGTCCTCCCAACTTGCGGCGATCCCAATGGGGTACGGCTCCACACGGCCCTGGACGCGCCCGCCCAAAGCGGCGTTGATCAAGATATCCCGTCCGATGCCGCGCTGGTTATCCGTATGGATCATCCCTTCGGTTAGCGCGAAGACGGCGGCCTTGTCCGTTTGTTGCACGGCGTGCATCATCTGGCGGGCGACGTCTTCGCGGTCGGTGATCGCGTGGGGCTCGGGTTTCGGCGTCAAGCCCCAATAGGCACGGAGGTGCGTGAGCGAGTAGTCCATGATCTCCGCCTCGACCTGCTCGACGAGGGACGCTTCGCTTTTCTCGCGGTCCGCGCGGTCGCCGGTCAATGGCACGAGGCCCTTCGACGCGCGCGCCGCGTTGGTTTGCTGGACCTTTTCCGTGTAGCGCTCCGCGGTGCGCAGTTCGCGTTCCAAAACGCGGGGATCGCCGAGGGCGTAGGAGAGCATAAGGCCCCGGCTACCAATGAAGTCCGTGATGTGCAGCGGGTCGATGGGCCAGATGTCGCAGTAGCCATCGTAAAAGATGTGCATCGCTTCGAGGCCGTCGTAATAGCGCAGCCACGAGGCGCGCGCCTCGTCTTCGCCCAGGAAGGGTATACCGGCGTAGCCGAGCGGGATGAAACAGTCGTCGTTGGCGCCGCCCCAGAACATACCGTCGTCCCGTTGCCGTGACACTATCCAATCGACGACCTGGCGATTCAGCTTGTAGAGTTCCCGTTCCCAGACGGCCCACGGAGGGGCGTTTGCTGGCGCGAGGATGGCCTGTGCATCGCGCACGTCGCCGTCGTCCTTGGCACCCGGCCACACGCGGTCGAGCACGAGTTCCTTGTAGATGGCCGCTACCGGATGGCGCGGGATATGGCGCAGGACGGCGAGGGGCGAATAGGCCATGTCGTAGGGGCCGCCGAAGTTGCTCCAGTTCTGGGTCGTTACCGTTTCGCCGGTGAAGCGCCAGGGCCGGTAGTTGTATTCCTTGATGTATTGCGAACGGCCGGGGAGCAGTTCATGCTGCGCGTATTGCACGACGGACACCGCGCGATCGGCGGACTGGATGACGCCCAACGCGGAAGGCTGCGCCTTATCGCCCACGATCAGTTCGCCGCCGTGACGCCACAAGAGTTCGACCCAGAGACGGTCCTCGCTGGCGAGCATGAGGTCGATTATGTCGAGCGCAATGTTGATTGGCTGTGGCGCATCGGTCTTGGTGAACGCGACCTTAATCCACGTCTGCGCCCAAATGCGCGAAGGGTTCGCCGGATCGCGTAGACGGATACGCAGATAGTCGGTTTCTCTCATTGGCTTCAGCAACAATCGGAGCGTGACGGCGTCTACGGCCATGTCCGTGTGCAGGTCGGGACCAAAGAGGTTTATCGAAGTCAGCGGCAGCAAGGTAACACTGCCAGCGGCCGGCGCGTTACGCACAGCGGGGACGATGTTGCGATCTCTGCGTGCAGTAAGTTTTTGGACAGCGGGTCCGTACCGTTCCACAGATGCCGGCTCCGCGGACAGCGGCCACGTAATCCGCCGATCGGCGGCTTGGGCGTATACATCGGACGGT
>JAHDWY010000420.1 GCA_023384315.1 Candidatus Hydrogenedentota bacterium
GCACCTTCAACATGGGCATGGGCTACCTGATTGTGGTCGGCAAGGAGGACGAGGAAAAGGCGCTCCGCGCGCTCAGCCAGGCCGGCAGCGACGGGACCGTCATCGGGCGCGTGGTCGAAGGCAAGACGGGCGTGCATTACACGGGGAGCGTGCGCTATGCCGCTGGCGAGTAGCACTCCCGCATCGGAGCCATCCCACCGCATCGAAGTCGGCATGCGGAAAGACCTCGCCGATCCCGCGGGCGCTGCCGTGCGCTCGCAATTGGCCGAGGATTTGGATATCCATGTGGATCGCGTCCGCGTACTTGACGTTTACACGGTTCACGCCGGCCTCGCCGAGCACGAACTCGACAAGGTTCGAACCGAGCTATTCACCGATCCCGTAATCCAGGAATCGGTCTTGAACGGTTCTCTCGTGGATGAATGCGATTTTGTTATCGAGGTTGGATTCCGGCCCGGCGTGACGGACAACGTGGGCAAGAGTTCCGCGGAAGGCATCGCGGATACCCTGGGCCGGGCGGGAGAAGCGGTCTACAAATCCACACTGTACGCCGTTTCCGGAGACGTTTCCCGGGAAACGTGCGAGCGCATGGCGCGCGATCTACTTGCCAACGAACTCATTCAACGCTGGGTCGTAAAGTCGAAAGACGAACTCACGGGGCTTTCCGGCCAATCGCTTCTCGGTCTCCCGATCGTTACAGACCGAAGCTCGGTGGAGGTCGCGACCGTCAACCTCGATCTCACCGACGATCAATTGCTCGCGTTGAGCCGCGACCGCATGCTCGCGCTCGATCTGCCGGAGTTGAAGGCGATTCAGGCCTATTACGCGAATCCGAAGGTGCGGAAGGCGCGAGAGGCGCAGGGCCTGCCGGAGCGGCCGACCGACATCGAACTGGAAATTTTGGCGCAGACGTGGTCGGAACACTGCAAACACAAGATCTTCAATGCCGCCATTGAATTCGTCGACAGCGACGGATCGGTCAAGACTATCGACAGCCTCTTCAAGACATATGTAAAAGCGACCACCGACGACGTGGCCAAACGCGTGGATTGGTTGGTCAGCGTCTTTCACGACAACGCCGGCATCATCAAATTCGACGAGAACTGGAATTTTGCCCTGAAGGCGGAAACCCACAACAGCCCGTCCGCGCTCGATCCCTACGGCGGCGCGATTACGGGCATCGTCGGCGTCAATCGCGACGTGCTCGGCGCGGGCCTTGGGTGCCGGTGTATCTTCAATACCGACGTGTTCTGCTTCGCTTCGCCTTATCACGACGGCGAGATTCCGCTGCGATTGATGCATCCGCGCCGGGTTCTTCGTGGCGTGCATCAGGGCGTCAAGGACGGCGGCAACCAAAGCGGCATCCCCGACATCAACGGCGCCATTGTCTTTCACGAGCGATTCCTTGGCAAACCCCTCGTGTTCTGCGGCACGGGCGGCATCATTCCTGCCGAGGTGGCCGGCAGACCCAGTCACGAAAAAGCCGCGCGACCCGGCGACCGCATCGTCATGTGCGGCGGCCGCATCGGGAAAGACGGCATCCACGGCGCGACCTTCTCATCCGAGGAGTTGCACGAAGGTTCGCCCGCCACGGCGGTGCAGATCGGCGACGCCATTACGCAGAAGAAGATGGCGGACTTCCTCATGGAGGCGCGGGACCTCGGTCTGTTCAATTGCATCACCGACAACGGCGCGGGCGGTTTGTCGTCCAGCATCGGCGAAATGGCGAAGGGACCGGGCGGCGCGGAGGTTCATTTGGATCTGGCTCCGCTCAAGTACCCCGGCCTCGCGCCTTGGGAAATCTTCCTGTCGGAGGCGCAGGAGCGTATGACGCTTTCGGTGCCGCCGGAGAAGGTCGAAGCCTTTATGGATCTCGCGCGTCGGCGCGAGGTCGAGGCGACGGTCGTGGGGACCTTCACCGCGACGGGACGCCTCGAGTGCCACTACGAAGGCAAGCTCATCGGCGCGCTCGACATGGACTTCCTGCACGATGGCGTGCCCAAGATGCAGTTGAAGGCGGTCTGGAATCCGCCCGCGTTGAAGCCGGAGATTGTCGTCGAGGACAGCGATCTCATCTCCGACCTGAAAGCGGTGCTCGGCTCGCTCAACGTGTGCAGCAAAGAAACTTTCGTGCGCATGTACGACCACGAAGTGCTGGCGCAGAGCGTATTGAAACAGTTCCAGGGCGTCGACCACGACGGCCCTGGCGATGCGGGCGTCATTCGGCCCGTTCCGGAATCCAACCGCGGCATCGCGGTGGCCTGCGGCATCGTGCCGAAGTACAGCGACATCGACACCTACGCCATGATGGCCTGCGCCATCGACGAGGCTGTGCGCAATCTGATCGCCATCGGCGCGGAGTTGGGCACCATCGCGGGACTCGACAACTTCTGCTGGCCCGACCCCGTGCAGAGCGAGAAGACACCCGACGGCGAGTACAAACTCGCGCAGTTGGTGCGCTGCTGCCAGGCCCTCTACGACGTGTGTACCGCCTATGACATCCCTTTGATCAGCGGCAAAGACAGCATGAAGAACGACTACAAGATCGGCGACACCAAAATCTCGATCCCGCCGACAGTTCTCTTCACGGCCGCTGCCGTCTTGAAGGACGTGAACAAGGTCATCTCCATGGACGTCAAGACGCCCGGCGATCTCGTGTACGTGGTGGGCGAGACCAAAAACGAATTGGGCGGCAGCGAGTACCTGGCCTTGCGCGGCCAGCTTGGCACGAACGTGCCCACTGTCGATCCAAAGGCGGCGCGGAAACTCTACACGGCGCTTTCTTCCGCCATCTCGGACGGCCTGGTGGCCTCGTGCCACGACTGTTCCGACGGCGGTTTGGGCGTGGCCCTGGCCGAGTCGGCCTTCGCCGGCGGTTTTGGGATGCAGATCGACCTCAAGCCCATGGGGCTTGCGAGCAACGTGGTTGCGTTGTTCAGCGAATCCCAGAGCCGCTTTGTGGTGACGGTCCCAAAGAAGCACGCCCCCGCATTCGAATCGACCATGAGCGGTCTTCCGCACACGCGCCTCGGGGTCGTCATCCCGGAAACGCTCTTCCGAATCAAAGGTCTAGACGGATTCGAAGACGAGGCATCCCTGATCGATCTCAAAGAAGCATGGCAGCGGCCACTCCGCTGGTAATCGGAAAGTGAACCTACGGTGTCAAGCAAAACCATTCATGCGCTGGTCCTGACGGGATTCGGCATCAACTGCGACAACGAGACCGCCCATGCCTTGAACATTGCGGGCGCGACTGCGGAGCGCGTTCATCTCAATGACGTGCGCGAAGATCCTATTCGCCTGGAGCGCTATCAAATTCTCGCGTTGCCGGGAGGTTTCTCCTTTGGCGACGATGTGGCCTCGGGAAAGATCCTTGCGAACCGGTTGCGCTATGCGTTGGGCGAACACCTGCGGCAGTTTGTGGCGGACGGCAAACTCGTCATCGGCATCTGCAACGGGTTCCAGGTGCTGGTCAAGATGGGAATGCTGCCCATGTTCGACGGTGATTTCCGGCAGAACGTAACGCTTACCCACAACGATTCCGGCCGCTTCGAAGACCGCTGGGTCTCGCTGAAGACCGACCCGAACACGAAATGCGTGTGGCTAAGCGGCGTCACGCGCCTGGAACTGCCGATCCGCCACGGCGAAGGAAAGTTCATCGCGCGCGACACTTCCGTGATGGAAGCGATGAAGACCGGCGGCCACATCGCGTTGCGGTACTGCCGCCACGACGGCGCGCCTGCTCAAGGCCAGTTTCCCGATAACCCCCACGGCTCCCAAGACGACATCGCGGGCATCTGCGACTCGACCGGCCGCGTCTTCGGGCTCATGCCCCATCCCGAAGCCAACGTCGTCCGCCACCACCACCCACGCTGGTACCGCGAAAACCTCCCCGAAGAAGGGGCCGGTCTACAAGTCTTCCGCAATGCCGTGGCCTACGCCCGGGAGAATCTGTAGAAGCCGAATCGTAGTGCCGCGCTCGACGAGCGCGGCATTCCCTTCCACGCTGCCCGTGACTTCACAACATCCGCTGCACTGCCTCATCGAAGACCTCGCGCGGTCATTGACCGAGCGAGTACGGGCAGGCGAGTCAGGGCTTACTCGGCTGGCCGCACCGGCAGCAGGATTGCGCTGGGGTGCTCGGCATCCATGTACACCGTATTGACCGCCTTCCGCAGTTCGCCGCCTTCGGCAGGAAAATCCTCGCCGGTGTTGGGGTTGATCTCGAAGGCGGGGAAATTGCTGCTGGACACGTGAAGGCCGATGCGGTGGCCTTTGTTGACGATGAGGCTGATAGACCAGAGATCGATTTCGAGTTCGCCGACCTTTCCGGGTTCCAAAGGATCCGCCTTGTCAAAACCATTCCGGAACTTCACACGTTGGATGCCATCCAGCATCTGCATGGCGCGGCCGTCTGGATAGATGTCGAGCAGCTTCGCGGTGAAATCCGTGTCCGGCGCGTCAGTTGAAACGAACAAGCGCACCTTCACCCGTCCCGTGATCTCGATCGGCGTTTCCAGCGGCTCGGTCGCGAATGCGATTACATCCGGGCGTTCCGCCAGGTCGCTTTGATCGAAGGAACCCGCCGGCAAGATCAGATTCGTCCCGCCCCGGGTCGGACAGGGGTCCGCGGGGTCATACGTGAAGGTAACCGGCTTTGCCTTCTGCTCTTCCCAAGCCAGCTGGCCGTCGCCCGCGAGATACAGCGGCGTCTCGGCCGTTTCGAAAGGGGGCCAGTCGTCCGCGGTGCGCCATTCGTTGCCGGGCGCATCAGGGTCGGAGGTATCGCCGACCGTGTAGTACTGGACGGCAGGGCCTTCGACAAGATCCGATTCGCTACCTTGTAGC
>JAHDWY010000421.1 GCA_023384315.1 Candidatus Hydrogenedentota bacterium
CCTCAATCCCAACGTCCGCATCACGTGGAATTACATCCACAACCAAGTCGACCACGTCCGGTACGACGGCAACTTCGATCTATTTCAAACACGGTTTCAATTCGAATTCTGACGTCTCAATCAACACAACGGATGAAAGGAAGTATCAATCATGTCGCACATCAATCCGATCACAAAGACCACCCGTCCCGCGTTTGCTGTCTCACTGCTCGAGCTACAGCAATTGGGAGTGATCCTCGGCGCTTTTGGATCAGCACTTGGCGCTTTCGGCACGGCATTCAATACGTTCAACAACATCATCCTGAACACCTGGGAAGCCATTCAGGAAAACAAACAAGGGTAAGCGCGCGAACCATTACCGAAGACTCAGGAGAGAATTAATGACAAATCGATTTCTACCAACCATTCATGGCCGGCTGCGCGAATTAGTGAGAGGGACAGTGCTTGTCATTGTGGCGGCGACAGTGTTCGCATACGGGGCCGATATCCAACTCTTAAACGTATCGTACGATCCCACACGTGAACTCTATGTGGATTTCAACAAGGCTTTCGCCTCGTATTGGAAAGAGAAGACGGGCCAGAACGTCACCATCGAACAGTCTCACGGGGGCGCGGGCAAGCAGGCGCGCGCGGTAATCGACGGTTTGGAAGCAGACGTGGTGACCTTGGCGCTGGCCTACGACATATCCGCCATCGCGGAGAAAGCCAAGTTGCTGCCCGAGGATTGGCAGTCGCGGCTGCCGCACAACAGCGCCCCGTACACCAGCACGATCGTGTTTCTCGTCCGAAAGGGCAATCCAAAAGGGATTAGGGATTGGAGCGACCTGGTTAAGCCGGGGATCGAAGTGATCACGCCTAACCCGAAGACCTCGGGCGGGGCGCGGTGGAACTATCTGGCCGCTTGGGCCTACGTCTTAGAACAGGAACTGGGCGACTTGGAGAAACTCCACGACCCGCAATTCAGCGAGGACGTGAAGAAGGCAGAGGCGAAAGCCCGCGATTTTGTCGCCGCGTTGCTCAAGAACGTTCCCGTGTTGGACTCCGGCGCACGAGGAAGCACGACAACGTTTGTGCAGCGCGGGATTGGCGACGTGTTCCTATCCTGGGAGAACGAGGCGTTCTTGGCCGTGAACGAACTCGGGCCGGACAAGTTTGAAATCATCCTGCCCAGCCTCAGCATTCTGGCCGAACCGCCGGTGACCGTAGTTGACCGAAACGCCAAGAAGCACGGCACCCTTGAGGTGGCCCAGGCCTACCTCGAGTACCTGTACTCCCCCGAAGGTCAGCGCCTGGCTGCAAAACACTTCTACCGGCCGGTGAATCCTGAAAGCGCAGATCCGGCGGATCTCGCCCGGTTTCCCGAAGTCGAACTCGTGACCATCGATAACGTTTTCGGCGGGTGGAAGAACGCACAGGAGACGCACTTCAACGATGGCGGCGTGTTCGACGAAATCTATGCCCCAGCCGGCTAACCCGATTGAGTTCCACAAGCCATCAAATTCGTACTCGCGTTCGTGCTCGAGTATTTCAAATGTCAGCAAGTTGAGGACGATGAAATAGTGGACCCCACCCTGACCCTCCCCGTCCAGGGGGCGAGATTCTCCCCCTGTGTACGGGGGGGGAGCTAGGAGGGGCAGCATTCACAGTCTTTGGACAAAGGAGTCTTCACAACAATGTCAGGAAGATGGAAGGCCCATAGCGTACTCCCGGGCTTCGGTCTGACCCTTGGATACACGGTGGTGTACCTGAGTCTCATCGTGCTCATCCCGCTGGCGGCGTTATTCGCAAAGTCAGCGACCATGGGGTGGGCGGAGTTTTGGCAGGCGGTGACCGCGCCGCGGGTTGTGGCCTCCTACAAGTTGACCTTTGGCGCATCCTTCGTGGCCGCGGCGGTCAACATCGTATTTGGATTCATCACCGCGTGGGTTCTCGTGCGCTATCGCTTTCCGGGCAAGCGCGTGATCGATGGGATGGTGGACCTCCCTTTCGCGTTGCCAACCGCGGTTTCGGGCATTGCCCTCACGACCATCTACTCGCAAAACGGCTGGATCGGCCAGTATCTCGAACCCCTGGGCATCAAGACGGCATTCAGTCCGCTTGGCATTTGTATCGCCCTCACGTTCATCGGACTGCCATTTGTCGTGCGGACACTACAACCCGCGCTCGCCGATCTCGACAAGGAACTCGAGGAAGCGGCAGCCAGTTTGGGCGCCACGCGGTGGAAGACCTTCTTGCGAGTCCTGCTTCCGCCTCTAGTGCCACCGATACTAACGGGATTTGCGCTCGCTTTTGCGCGCGCCATCGGCGAGTACGGATCGGTCGTGTTCATTTCCGGGAACATGCCAATGCGCACGGAGATTACGAGCCTTCTGATCATCACGAAGCTCGAACAGTATGACTACGCCGGGGCAACGGCCATCGCAGCGGTGATGCTGGTGGCTTCGTTCGCGCTACTGCTTCTCATCAACCTGTTGCAGTGGTGGAGCGTGCGCCGGTACCAGGGAGGGGTCGCATAGTGGCCGGTCAGATTACATCGTCAATGGGCGTCGCGGCGCCTCGCATTAAGGCCGCAACCAGCGAGCCTTGGTGGGTGCGCCTGGCGCTTACGGGCTTGGCTATCCTGTTTCTCGCGTCGTTTCTCATGGTGCCGCTGCTCGCCGTGTTTACCGAGGCGCTTCGCAAAGGTATCCAGGCGTATTTCGAGAGCTTCCGGGAACCCGCCGCGTTCTCCGCGATCAAACTAACGCTCTTGGTTGCGGGGATATCCGTGCCGCTGAATCTGATCTTCGGGCTCGCCGCGAGTTGGGCGCTGGCCAAATTTCAATTCCGCGGCCGGAGCGTGCTCATCACCCTTATCGATCTGCCCTTCGCGGTGTCGCCGGTCATCTCCGGGCTCGTTTACGTGCTGCTATTCGGACTGCAAGGATGGCTCGGCCCGTGGCTATCCGACCGCGACATCCAGATCATCTTCGCGGTACCGGGTATCGTACTAGCGACGATCTTCGTCACATTCCCCTTTGTCGCGCGCGAACTGATTCCGCTAATGCAGGAACAAGGAACGGAAGATGAGCAGGCGGCGCTCACCTTGGGGGCGTCGGGTTGGCAGACCTTCTGGCGGGTTACATTGCCAAACGTCAAATGGGCGCTCTTGTACGGCGTCATTCTTTGCAACGCACGCGCCATGGGCGAGTTCGGCGCCGTATCGGTCGTATCCGGACATATCCGTGGCAAGACCAACACGCTGCCGCTGCACGTCGAGATTCTCTACAACGAATACAACTTCGTGGCCGCCTTTGCCGTGGCCTCGCTGCTCACCCTATTGGCGCTGGTGACACTGGTCCTGAAAGCTATTGTCGAGAAGCGCGCCCACGCAGCCAGCGCCGCATGAACGACCCCACGCGGGGAGGAGACATGGAATGAGTATCGAAGTTACGAATGTATCGAAGAGTTTTGGCGCCTTCAAGGCGCTTGACAACGTATCGCTCACGGTGGGCGCAGGCGAGTTGGTCGCGTTGCTTGGACCGTCGGGATCCGGCAAGACCACGCTGCTGCGCATCATCGCGGGACTCGAAATCCCCGACGCCGATCCCGGAACCCAAATCCGGTTCCACGAGGAGGACGTCGCGCGGGTGACCGTCGGAAGACGCCGTGTGGGTTTCGTCTTTCAGCACTACGCTCTGTTCCGGCACATGAGCGTTTTTGAGAATGTCGCCTTCGGCCTTCGCGTCTTGCCGCGACGGAACCGTCCCCGCAGGGACGAGATCCGCGAGCGCGTCCAAACCCTGTTGCGCCTCGTGCAGCTCGAAGGCCTTGCGAAGCGCTACCCGCATCAGTTGTCCGGAGGACAGCGCCAGCGGGTCGCCCTCGCCCGCGCGCTGGCGGTCGAGCCGAGGGTTCTGCTTCTCGATGAACCCTTTGGCGCGCTGGACGCTAAGGTGCGCAAGGAACTCCGCGCGTGGCTGCGCCGGCTTCACGATGAGATTCATGTTACCAGCGTCTTCGTTACTCACGATCAGGATGAGGCGCTCGAAGTCGCCGACCGCATCGTCGTGATGAACGCGGGACGTATCGAGCAAGTGGGCACGCCGGACGAGGTATTTCACCATCCGGCGACCGAATTCGTCATGCGGTTTCTCGGGGAAACCAACGACTTCCACGGCCGGGTGGACGAGGGAACGGTTCAGTTTGGGTCGCTCCAACTGCCTTATCCCGAAGACCGCCAGCAGATACTTGGCGACGCGCGCGTCTTCGTGCGTCCTCACGATCTGACAATCGACACACAACCCAAGGGCATGCCGTCGTTGCAGGCCGAAGTGTCACGCATCCAGTCCGCCGGACCGCTCGTTCGCGTCGAACTTCTCACCGACGATGGACAGCACCTCGCTGCGGAAGTCTCCCAAGAGCGTTTTGCCACTATGCTTCTTAATACGGGCAGCATCGTTTACGTTCGCCCGCGCCACATCCGCGTGTTTGCAAGTTAGCGTCGGCATAGAGGCAAATACCTCAGCGACGATGTCTACGTCGAGATCGAGCGCGGCCTCAAAGACGAAAGCAGTCAGGGCCGCGTCGAATATCAGATCACGCCCGAACTCTCCGTCGAAGGCCGCGCCGGCGCCGAAGGCGGCAGCGGCGTCGGCATCCGTTACAAGAAGGACTACTAGTCCGCTCTTTTACGTCGGCGGTTGTCCGTGTTCGTTCTCAATTTCACCCGCCCCATTGCAGGCCGCCAACGGCACGGCCTATACTGCATCTCTGGGTTGTGTACCCGCGCTCGCGGGGTTCGAGGAGTATTGACCAATGCCGTACCATCACATGTTCAAGCGCGTCCTGTTCATCGCGTTG
>JAHDWY010000422.1 GCA_023384315.1 Candidatus Hydrogenedentota bacterium
GACCACGTCGGACGATTTCAGGGTGTCGTCGTTCACGCCCATCACAATGATGGCGTCGATGGCATCCTTCGGCGGCACGCTGAGCAGCACTTTCTTCGCGCCGGCCTGGACGTGAAGCATGCACTTTTCTTTCGTCGTGAACACACCCGTCGATTCCAGGACGAGTTCGGCGCCCAATGCTTTCCACGGCAGATTGGCCGGGTCTTTCTCCGCGCTGACCTTGATGGACTTGCCGTCGACGAGGATGGCGCCTTCGCCCGCTTTGACATCGCCCTTGTACACGCCGCTGACGCTGTCGTATTTCAACAAGTGGGCAAGCGTCTTCGGGTCAGTCAGGTCGTTCACGCCGACGACTTCGAAGTCGCTGCTTTCCATGAGCAGTTTGAATACGTTACGGCCGATGCGGCCGAATCCATTGATCCCTACTTTTGTGGCCATGTCCCCTGGTTCCTTTCGCTGCGCACTGCGAGATTCGCAGCCGTTCTATGCGGGTATCCCGCTACTCGAAAACACACACCGGTATCCCGGTACAGAGCAAGATAAACATCCACTTCGGAGGTCTAAGTGTCGGGGGGCGGACCCTTCTTCGGCCCGTTCGTATACCCTACTTCGCTGTCTTCGGTTGGAAGAGCATGTAGCCCTTAGGGTATCGCGTCTTATCCCTCTTTCGTATTTGGGTCAGATGATGGCATAATACGCCGTCTCAAGTCAAATTGGGAATCAGACACATCGGCGGGCGTCGCCCACGACAACGCGGGGCGGCCAGCTACCCGGATGATGCTCAAACTAAAGAACTTAGACGTTTTCGTCGGTTGTGTGGAAGTCGTAAATTTGTCCATACCGTCCATCAAGTCCATACAGTCCATGGTCCGCTCGAGTGTCTTTCCTCTGGAGAAACCGGTCGATCGTGAATAACCGAGTCTATCTACCGAATTCTGAATCCTGTTTCGCGTGCGGCGAATCGAATGTGGCGGGGCTTCAGCTCCGCTTCTTCGTCGAAGGGGAGCATACCAAGGCGGTCTTCACGCCCAAACCCCACCATTGCGGCTACCCAAATGTACTGCACGGTGGCATCGTCGCGGCGCTGCTCGACGAGACGATGGCCTGGGCGGCCAATCGCGCCATCGCGCGCATGACGGTCACCGGGGAACTCACGGTCCGCTACGTGCAACCGGTCCCCGGCGACCGCGATATCCATGCCTGGGCCGAAGTAACGAAGGCGAACCGGCGGCTGGTCTACGCGACCGGCGCGCTCCACGATGCGAGCGGCGAAGTCTTCGCCCGCGCGGAAGGGCGCTTCCTGCCGCTCTCGGCGGAACAAACCCTGGTCATCGACGAACACCTCATCTACCGTGGCGACGAGGAACGGGTCTTTGATTCCTTGCGGGACGAGGGGAACGGCGCGGACCGACGTTAGTCGGTGTCCGCCGGAAAGATCGACACACCGTACAAGCGCCTTCGCATTCACGCTACGCAGGGCTCACAAAGAACATCCCCCTTGCCCCCTTCAAAGGGGAGATTCTGCCTAACGGATCTTCCGTTTAAGCATTGGAGTTATCCTCCCATCCTGGGGAGCCGCAGCGACAACGCACACCGAAAAGCGGTGTGGAGCAGTCCCCCTTTGAAGGGGGCAAGGGGGATGTTCTTTGGGTATTCTTCGATTACGTCGACAATTCCCGCCGCTATTCCGCGGCCGAGGCTTCAGACGCCGCGATCCCGTTGGCCGCTTCCCTGACGACTTCGGCCACCGCGGCGCTCATCGCGGCGGGCAGCGCGGCCGTATCGTTGGACTCCAATGGAACTGCGCTGGTCAATGTCTGTGCGTAAAGCGCGTTCTGGCTGAGCGAACGCCGCACTTCCACGCGGATTTCACACACGGCCATCCAGGGATCCATGTCTTTTCGCAGGTCGAAGGAGCGAATGGAACCTGTCAACGTATAGTCGGGCTGATTCACGTCTGGCGCCGGGCCTACATCCACAAAACGCCCCGTTGCGCGAATGGCATCGCTAAGGGTGCGCGTGACAACGTCGGAAGGAAGTTCTGCCCATTCCAGGGTCATGTACTGACCCAATTGGTGTCCATCCCGATAGACGATCTTCTCGCGGTAAGGCCGACCAGGATCCAGATCGCGAACGGCAAGGGTCCGGCCGGTGGAATCGGCGCGAACGGCTTCGACCCGGGGTTCAAGTAGGTACCGGGTGGGCGGATTGTAGCTTCGGGTCGCACACCCGGCGATGGCGAGAGCGAGGGCGATTGCGGCGTAACGCATCAGTTCTCTCCCCGGGGCTCGGCCTTGCCCCGAATGATCGATGATGGATCGTTCTGCAGGTACTCGGCGAGATCGCGGACCGCGTTCAAGGCCTCGTTGAGCGTCTGCATTGTATCCAGCAGACCATGCTGCAAATTATCCGTTCCGTACATGAGGGTCTTTGCGGTTTGATCGAAGGATTCGCTGGTCTTGTCGAACCGGTCAGCAATGTTCTCAAATTGGGAGCGCCAAGCTTCTTCGGTCGCGGCAAGGTCCAGCGGCTCGATCTTTGCCTGAAGCGTTTTGATGGTTTCGTTGGCTGACTTGGCCGTCTCGGCAGCCGAATTGGCGAGTTCGTTAAACCGCTCGATTCCGGTGCGAACGTCGTCAACAGTGTTGTGAACATCTTCACCCACGGTTTCGAGGGTGCCTCGCGCATCGGCGACAAACTCTTTCGTCTCTTCGATAAACGCCTTCGTTTCCCGGATGGTTTCGGTCAACTCGCCCGTTTCCATCCCTTCCATGCCCGTTTCAATCTCGGCAATGATGTTGTTCAACGACTCGAGTACGCTGGCGAACTCGTTGCTGAATGATTCGACCAGCGATTTGCCCGCGGGAATGGTCGCGCCCGGCGCAAGGGTTGGCGCCGTTGGATCTCCCCCGGACAGGGCCACGCACATTGTGCCGGTGGCAAAACTGTAGTACTCGAGTTTCGCCTCGACACCCTCATGGAGGCTAACTTTCGCGGGGTCGATCAAGATACTGACATAAGCTTTGCCATCTTCTCCCACGTAAATATTGTCGACGGTGCCCACGGGCACGCCGAGATACTGCACGATGCCGCCCACGTACAGGCCGAGAACAGAATTCTCGAACACGATACTGTAGGAGAGTTCGTTGCCGGCGCGGTACCCCGCGACAAGGGCCAGGCAGACGCTGGCCACCACCAGGTTCACGATGAGAAAAACGGCTACCTTGGTCTTCTGTGTCTTGGTCGCCACGGGTTTACCCTTTGCTCCGATTGCTGAATCGGGTCATTCTGCGGCATCCACGTCCGCGTTTCCAGTTGCCTTCGTCACACGTTGCGCGATGAACTCGTCCGCCTGTCTTTCAAAAAACTGGCGAACGCGGGGCACATCCGACGTTTCCGCCTCTTTCAAGTTCCCGAGAAAGATGGCGGAACCCTGATCGAGCATGAGGATTCGGTCGGAGATTTTCCGGATGGAATCCAGTTCATGCGTCACGATAATGAAGGTAATCCCCAGTAATCGCTTCAGGTTCAATATGAGGTCGTCCAATCCCGACGCCATAATGGGATCCAGACCGGCGGACGGTTCGTCAAAATAGATGATCGGGGGATCGAGGGCTATGGCCCGGGCCAAGCCCGCGCGTTTGCGCATGCCGCCGGACAATTCATCGGGCATGAGATCTTCCGCGGCACCCAGACCGACCAGGCTGAGTTTAAGCCGGACCATGGCGGAGACAAGCTCCTCGTCCACAGAACCGTACTCCCGCAAAGGCAGGGCCACATTGTCGCCTACCGTCATGGAGTTGAAGAGACCGCCGGACTGGAAGGCGATCCCGATATTGCGCTGGATGGCGTTCAACTCGTCTTCGTCGAGCTTGGTGATGTCGGTTCCGGAGTGATCGATCTGTCCCGATGTGGGTGTCAACAAGCCCGTCATGTGCTTGAGAAGGGTCGTCTTGCCGCAGCCGCTGCCGCCGATGATCACGAAGATTTCGCCCCGGTTCACGGTGAAGGAGACGTCGTCGAGCACGAGCTTCTCGCCGTAGTGGGCAACCAGATGCTTCACTTCGATGATGGGTTCGGCCATGGCGCTAATCCCACACGTAGTAAAAGAGCAACGCGAACAGCATGTCCACGACGATGATCAGGAAGATATCCATGACCACCGCGCGTGTGGTCATCAAGCCGACACCGCGGGAACCACCTTCCACGCGCAGCCCGTTATGACACCCGATGAGCACGATCACGATGGCGAAAAAGAAACCTTTGGTCAGTCCCTGAAAGATATCGCCAAGGTCTGCCGCGTTGAGCGTTTCGTTTAGCCAGGCGCTGGGACGAACGTCCAGCACAAAAACACCCCAAACCATCCCGCCCGCGATTCCCGACAACATGCCGAGGGCGACAAGGCACGGCATGACGACAATCAGCGCCAGCAACTTGGGCGCAACGAGAAACTGCGGCACGTTGAGACCCATCCCGCGTAGCGCGTCGATTTCCTCCTGCACCTTCATCGTCGCCAATTCCGCGGCGATGGCGGCCCCCGTGCGCGCCGCGACGACGACAGCCGTCATAACCGCAGCCAATTCGCGGGCGAACCCGATCATCACGAGATCGGCCACATAGATCTGCAGGCCGAAGGTGCGCAATTGCGCGGCGGACAACATGGCGATGGTCAGGCCCAGCAGGAAGTTCATCATGAAGTTGATGCGTACGGCACGAACGCCCATCTCGTGCATCTCGTCCAGGAGCAGTCCCCAGCGAAGTCCCCGGCCTTCGAACGGGGCCATCAACGTCCAATAGATGGCGTCGACCAGGAGACTGCCAAATTCACGGGTTTCGGA
>JAHDWY010000423.1 GCA_023384315.1 Candidatus Hydrogenedentota bacterium
GCCCGCGACGTTCCTCTCGATTCGAGCCATCGCCATTACTCGCATTTGCTGATGGTTTACCCGCTGTACGAAGTGACCGTGGAGCAGCCCGATGGCGAGAAACGCATCCGCCGATCGCTGGACCATTGGCATAGCTTCCCGGACGCCCTCATGGGCTACTCCTTCACAGGAGGCGCATCCATCTCCGCCGCGATCGGCGATTCGGAACGCGCATTGAACTATCTCAACGCGCTCAAACCTTTCATCGAACCCAACACCATGTACCGCGAAGCGGGGCCCGTTATCGAAACGCCCCTTTCCGCCGCCCAGTCGATCCACGACATGCTGCTCCAGAGTTGGGACGCGGCCGATGGACCTTTGATTCGCGTCTTTCCCGCCGCACCGGACGCTTGGGCCGACGTCGTCTTTCACCACTGGCGTGCGGAAGGCGCGTTCCTCGTAAGTGCGGCCCGCGTGGATGGCAAGACGGCATGGGTGCGGGTCGAAAGCCTCGCCGGAGAGCCGTGCCGCGTGCGGGCCGAGTTCGAGGGGACGCCCAAACTTGTCGCCTCCAGCGACGTGTCCCTCACGGCGTTGGACAATAACCGCTACTCGCTGGAACTCCGGAAAGGCGCAACGGCCCTCCTGGTCGATCCCGCTTTCGAAGGCGCACCAACTGCGGCTCCAGTAGTCGGCTCCATGCCGAACGAAGCGCTATTCGGATTGAGCAGCCAGGTGCAAGCGCGATAGGCGGGAAAAACTATGCGAGTCGCTGCATGGAGATCCTGAATATCTACAGTTCCGCGTACATCTCATTTATTGCAACAAGCGCGCCCGAATCATCCACGATGACTTCAATGTACGGGCCGGAGATTAACCCGGGACCCCGATACGTGACCCAACGGTCGCCGTTTCGAACCACGGGAATCTTCTCCCCCGTCATGGGATGGCGATTCTCAAAGAGCTGAGGGTCCCGCTTCGGGTTCGCCAGAAACCACTTGGCGATGTGGAACTCCACACACGCTTCGATGAACGAAGAGTCGTCTTGGAAGTCCTGCCGGTCCGGCATCGCGACGAGTCGCAACGCCAGACGGTCGCAATGCCATGCCAGACGCTCGCGGTAGCTGTACGCCAGCGTCCCGGCAACGGCCAAGAACCCCACGACGGGGATAAGCAGCCAAACCTTCTTCGCCAGATTGTTCGACTTCACGCTTCGACTCCGGGCACTTTACTATTGATGATGCGTGGATGGAGCATATCATGGCGTTGATACTGCGACAAGCGCGCAAAAGCCTCTTCGCGAAACCCCATCAAGTATCTCCGTCTTTCATGGTGTCACGCCGGAGGTGAATCGCAACAAGTTCCGACACGGATCGACGAGGCTATTGATCGCGCAACGGCGGAGGGAGTACAACGGATTCCGGACACATGAACGGGGAGGCCGAGTCGATCCGCGCTGGGCCGCTTCTCCGGTTCGGGGGGCTGAAGCCAGGGGGAGTTGTTGCATGAAAGAGACCATGACGTCGCGCGAACGGTTGCTCACCGCCTTACGGCACGAAGTTCCGGATCGCGTGCCGATTGACCTCGGCGGGTTTCAGACGGGCATTCACCGGATCCCGTATCAGCGATTGGTCGAACATCTCGGCATCGAGGACGAAGTGCAAATATTGGACCCCGTCCAGCAGTTAGCCCGGCCCTGCGAAGCCGTACTGAAACGGTTTCATGTGGACACGCGCTACCTCGTCGCGGGAGCGCCAGAGGGATTCGCAGGCGGCATCGAGCAGCATACCCGCGACGACCGGCTCTGGCACGATTTGCGCGACGAGTTCGGCGTGGTGTGGTCCATGCCGGACGACCAACCCTTCTTCATGGATATCAGCCATCACCCGCTCGCGCAGGCCACGGTTCGCGACCTCGACGACTACCCCTTCCCGCGCGGCAACGATCCCACCCGTTTCCAGGGACTGCGCGGCAAGGCCGACGCCATGCGGAAGGAAACGCCGTACGCGACGTGCACTGGCATCGGCGGCGTGGTCTACGAGTATTGCTGGTACCTGCGCGGCCTCGAGCGGTGGCTCAGCGATATGCTGGAGAACCCGGCGTTTTGCGAGGCCTTGCTGGATCGTATGCTCCGGTTCTGGATGGACTACTACGAGGGATTCATGGGCGAAGTCGGCGATCTCGTCGATGTCGTCATGATCGGCGACGACCTCGCGGGCCAGGCCGGACCCCTCTTTGCCCCCGAGTTCTACCGGGCCGTCGTCAAACCGCGCCAGAAACGCCTCGTGCAGCACATCAAATCGCTGACCGGCGCCCACATCTGGTACCACACCTGCGGCTCCTGCGTGGCGCTCATTCCCGATTTGATCGACAACGGCATCCACATCCTCAACCCGGTGCAGATCAGCGCAAACGGCATGGATCCCGGCCTGCTGAAACGCGAGTACGGCCGCGACCTCACCTTCTGGGGCGGCGGAATCGACGCCCAGCACGTGCTGCCCATGGCAACGCCCGCCGAGGTGCGCGAACACGTCAAGCGAAACTTGGAGACCTTCAAACCCGGAGGCGGCTACGTGTTCAACAATTGCCACAACATCCAGGCCGGCGTCCCACCCGAAAACATCGTTGCCCTGTACGACGCCGCCTTCGAGTTCGGTTTCTATGATCACAAGACGGTAGCCCGAAGATAACGATCCGCACGACAGTGCGCTCACAACAGAGAAAGGGCTTGCAGGCACAAAACCTGCAAGCCCTTCAATATCAATGGTGGAGCTGATCGGGATCGAACCGACGACCTCTGCATTGCGAACGCAGCGCTCTCCCAGCTGAGCTACAGCCCCACGGAAAATGTGTAGTCGTTGGCGAGGGCGTACTTTAGCAAAGGGGCGGGGTCGGTTTCAATGTTTCGATTTGGCTCTCGGCAGGCCTGGCTGGAGCCGAGCCGGAGGCTCCGTTTAGACGGACCGTGCGTCACAGGCGTAAACGCGGTGGATTCGCGGTGCACGTCAGTTCTGAGCGTCGGCGCGAATCTCCGCATAAATATCTTCGAGGTCGGGCCGGTACGGGCCGATTCGCATAAGGTAGGCCATCTCTTCATGCGTCGCGTCTTGGCGGTAGAGGTCACGGAGTATGCCTGCGCTTTCCGGACCTGGAATCTGCATCAATGAATAGATCACGGAGCGCCGCTGAGGCACCGGCAACCGCCCAATCTCGCGCCGCAGGATAGGGA
Source organism: Candidatus Hydrogenedentota bacterium (assembly GCA_023384315.1). Classification (GTDB taxonomy): domain Bacteria; phylum Hydrogenedentota; class Hydrogenedentia; order Hydrogenedentales; family SLHB01; genus JAHDWY01. The sequence continues at coordinate 3,209 of JAHDWY010000423.1, forward strand.
TGGCAGCCTCACCCTGATGGACGAGCAGACGTATCGTCTTCTGGTACGCGAGGTCGGACGTGCACCGTTTCAATTGCCGCTCGAGTAGTTTCGTCCGATCGTCTCCTCCCGATGTGCCGAGACGATGGCGAAGATCTTCCTGCATCGGGATGGTCATGTGGCCGAACACGTGAAATCCCCCTGCCGTTCCCATGTATACATTCTCCGTTGGCCCGTCCAAGCTCATCCACTCGGGAGCCGCCTCCGGAAGCTCACTCCACGGTACGTCGTCCGGCGATGGAACGGAAGCGAACTGATCTTCCGCCACCAGGAACAACTGAGCGAAGGTCTGCCGCAGCCCGCGTGTTCGCCCGGAACGTTCAGGATCCGTATCCCACCACTCGTGGCCCAGAACGACGTAGTACCCCGGCCTTCCGGCAACGTTCATATCCGGCGCTTCCGAACACTGCTTGAGTTCCCACAGGGGATCCTCCAGTTCGGATGCGAGCGCGAATGCAGGAGAATCCCGCGATACCTCGCCCATGGTTTCGCTGGCCGTCCGCTCAAAACGATCGTCGACGGTCTTCCCATCCTCTTCGAGCGCAAGAAGGGCGTACCAACACGCCAACAGGAGGATGACGATCGCGCCGCGCGCGCCGTCCCGGATTACCGGCGTCGTTCTTCGTAGCATCACAAATGCTTGGCGCAGACGCGTCGACATATCGACCCTCCCAGGTGGAACTCACAGGCGAATTGGTGGCGTCTGAAGGGACTTTCGAGTCGCGAGCGACAGCAGTCGCCTCTGTCGCGAAATCGAGCCTTGCCAGCCTATACGCTGTCTCTTATTGGTAAAGACGTTCTCAAGGGGATTCTTGTGACAAGTATTTCATCGAGGTCATCGCGACACGAAAACCCGCGGCCACCACTACCTGATCAGGAGATCCATTTCAGCAAGTTCTATCCCACCGGATGAACGGGTTGCTGGTTGATCATCGCGAGATGAGGCAAGACCGTGACGAAACGTTCCAACCCCTCCTGCGTGAACGCCTTCCCGCCCTCGAAACTGACCATGCGAAGCAATGGGGTCGCTTCGAGTTGGCGCAAACCGGCGTCCGTGAAGTTCCCTTCGACGTAGAGATGGTTCAACACTTTCAGTCCGCGTAGATGCCGCAACCCGTCATCGGTAACCGTGGGGCCGCCGATATTGAGCCGTTCGAGGCGTGTCAGTCCGGCAACGCAGGCCATGCCTTCGTCGCTGATGCCGCGAATGCCTTGCAGCCACTTGAGATTGGGGAGCTTGGCGATGAAGGCCACGTCCTCGTCGCGCAACTCCGAAATGGCGATTGTGAGGTTCTCCATTTCGTACAGCGCGGACAGGTCCAGCACGGAGTCATCCGGGCGGCCGCCAAGAATGCTCAAGAACGTGAGATTCGTGAGACGATTGAGGTGATTCAGGCCGGACTTCGTCACCGGGCAGTATTTGGGCGTCATGAAGAGTTCGAGACTGGTCAGATTTCCAAGCTTGGCAAGTTCTGCGACGCCCGCGTCGGTAAAATTGCGCGAGTCGCTCATCAGCGCGAGCGTTCTGAGGGATTGCATACCGCCGATACGAGCGATCCCGGCATCAGTTATCCCGTCGCC
>JAHDWY010000424.1 GCA_023384315.1 Candidatus Hydrogenedentota bacterium
GAGATGGGAGCCGATCTCCTGATCGGCGGCGGTGGATAGGGATTCGTTCTCCGTGAGGGCGGCTTGGAGTTTGGCACAGAACTCGTCGAGAAATTGATCGTTCATGATCGCTCCTGGCTCGTTCGTCCCCAGCCCCTGCAAGAGGGGGTTCCCGTCAGTCTTCCCCGTTCGGGACGATGACCCATCAACCACGCGTACGGTCCCGCTTGTCCCGACCCAATTATACACGAAAGCGTTTCTGGCGAAACCTCTTGCGTTGAGATAGCTGCCGGCCCGCCAGTCACGAGACGATCTCGCAATTGGGCAGGTCGTATTTCAACAGGGTGATGCCTTCGCGGGAGACCTTTGTGCCCTCGATACGCAGATAGCGGAGATTCTCGAGTTTTCGAATCGTGGGCAGGCACGTGTTGCTTATACCTGCATTCACCACCGATAGCGTCGCGAGCTTTGGAAAACTGTCCAGAACGACCATTCCCTGGTCCCCGACCTGAACGTCGTACAGACGCAATTCACGGAGGTCGTGCATGTTGTGAAAATGCATCATGCCCACGTCGGTGAGCGCCGCTTCCGCAACCGCGAGCAAGCGCATCCGCGTGTGTTGGCGAATGTGGTCGAAGCCCGCATCGGTGACGTTGGGCGCAGTCACATCCAGTTCCCGAAGGCCGGTAAGATGCCGCAACTGGCGAAGGCTCTCGTTGGACACGTTCTTTCCGTAGAGCACGATAGAGAACAACGCATCGGAGTCGAGTCCTTCGAGTGCGGAAAGGTCGCGGGCGGCTTCAAAGTCGACGATAAGTTTGACGACGCGTCCTTCTGGCACGGAGACCGCGCCGTGGGCATTGCCCGAGTTGCGCCACGCGTTCGAATCGGAAGAGTTCCAGGGACGCGTCTGGAGCCGTCCAATGGACGCGTTTCCGGCGAAGCGAAGCGTACGTGCCGGTGGCGCGACATCCGGCTCTTCATCGGCGACTACCGGGGGGGGCGTCGGCGCGGCTTCGACCGTCGAAATGGAAATCTGTGGCGCGACCCCGCGCAACGTGGCGACCACGGTCTCATCGGCCACATCTCCATCAATGAGGATCTCCTGCAGGTGGCCGGTCGAAGCGAGGACGCTGGCCAGTTCAGGCGTGAGTGCGGCACCGGGAATCTGTACCGACTGGACCGCATCCGATTCCAGTATCGACGGAAGCGTGGCGGCGTTCACACCGTCTATGGTAAATGCGATTCGGATCGCGGCGTTCTCCGGAGTCTCCAACTCGCCCCGGGCGGGCCCGAGTTCCACCCACGCCGCCTCGGGATCCGTCGCGTCTCTGCTAAAGACGGCGCCCACGGTTTTGTCGGACGGGAAGCGCAGGCGGTTCTGAGATAGATCCTGGCGTGCGATCGAACGCTGAGATTGGTAGGCGCTCCACAATCGAGGCACGAAGACGTACGCGGCGATGCCCGCGGCGGCCAGCACAGCAATTGTTCCAACGACGGCCGCGAAGCCTACCTTGCGATGGGCGCCCTCTTTGACGACAACAATGGGCGGCACGCGCGGTGCGGCGTCGCGCTCCGCCAGGGCTTCCTTGAGCGCCTGCACTTCGCGTTGGGCATCGTCCAGGGCGGCGGCCTTCTCCTGCTGTGCGGCGCGCAACACGTCGAGTTCCTTCGCCAAGCCGGCCTCCGCTGATGTCGTATCAGCGGCTTGAACCCGAAGCGCCTTCAGCTCCGACTGCAACGCATCGATCGTTTGTTCGTGTCTTGCACGGTGTTCCGCAGCCGCCTCGGCCTCGCGTTCACGAGCCGACAAGGTCCCCCGCAACGATTCCAGTTCTGCACGGGCCTGATCCAGCGCCGCCGACTTTTCACTCTCCACGGCCCGGAGTTGTTCCACTTCTTTGGCGAGACCGCGCTCGGAGGAAGTTACCTCCTCCGTCTGCGATACGAGTTTCTCCAGCGCGCCCCGCAACGTGGCGATTTCTTTCTGTTGTTGTTCGCGATCGCGCGCCGCAGTCTCGACGGCTTCTTCCTGTTGAAGCAGCGTATTCTTCAGACTCGTCAATTCGGAACGGGCGTCTTCCAGCGCCTGCGACTTCTCTTCCACTGCCTGTTGGAGACCGGCCATCTCCTGCGCGCTGGCCGCTTCCCGCGAGGAGGCGGCTTCCGCTCGCTCGCGCAAGGCAGCGAGTTCCGACTGCAACTCGGCCACGGCGCGCCCGCTGTCCGCGCTGACCTGCTCCGCCCGGGCGACCGCCGATTCGCGGTCCTCCAACGATTTCCGTAAGGCCTCCAACTCGGCCCGCGCGTTATCGAGCGCGCTTGCCTTCTCCGACTCGTTGGCGCGCAATTGCGCGACTTCCGCGGCGAGCGATTGTTCCGACGACGACGCATGATCCGCCTGTTCGCGAATGGTCTCCAGTTCTTTCTGAAGCAGCGCGATGGCGTCGGCGCTCTGGGTTTTGTCCTTCTTGGCTTCTGCAACATCGCGTTCCCGCGTCGCGAGAGCCTGTTTCAACGACTCCATTTCCGCGCGGGCGCGGTCCAGTTCCTGGGCTTTCGTGGATTCGCGATTGCGCAACTGATCCAACTCGACGGCAAGCTGTTGCTCCGACGTGGACGCCTGCGCCGCCTGATTGCGGATGGCGTTTAGTTCCTCTCGGAGCTGCGCGGCGGCGCGTTCGCTTTCGGCACTGCGCGCCTCTGCATCGGCAATGGCAGTCTCTCGTTCTTGAAGCGTGCCCCGCAGGCTTTCCAGTTCCGCCCGCGCGGCTTCCAGGGCTTTTGCCTTGTCGGATTCATTGGCGCGCAACCGTTCAAGCTCGGAAGCCAGTGCGGCTTCTGACGAGGATGCCTGCTGCGCCTGCGTCCGGATTTCGTCCAGTTGCTCGCGCAGACGGGCGGCCGCCGCTTCGCTTTCCTGGTTCCGCTTTTCCGCGGCGAGGATGGCGGCTTCGCGGTCGGCGAGATCGTTGCGTAGCGATTCCAATTCCGCACGTGCGACTTCCAGTGCCTCGGCCTTCTCTGTTTCGTTCGCGCGGACGCGCTCGAGTTCGCCCGCAAGGGCGGCCTCGGAGGTCGACGCCTTCTCCGCCTGTACGCGGATGTTCGCGAGTTGTTTGCGAAGTTCGGCGGCAGTCTTCTCGCTTTCGGCGCTGCGCTGTTCCGCGGCTTTGATTGCAGCTTCCCGGTCGCTCAGCGCGCCTCGCAACGAATCGAGTTCCTTGCGGGCTGAGTCGAGGGCTTGCGCTTTCGTGGATTCGTTTGCGCGTAGCCGCTCCAGTTCTGCGGAGAGGGCTTGCTGGGCCGAGGAGGCCAATTCAGCGCGGGCCTGTAGGGCCTGGAGTTCCTTGCGCAGGGAGTCGGCCGCCTTACGACTTTCCTCACTGCGTTGTTCGGCGTCGCGGATGGCGGCTTCGCGCTCGACCAAAGCGCCCCGGAGGGATTCCATTTCCGAGCGCGCGCCATCGAGTTCAACGTCACGCTCCTGTTGGAGGGCTCGCAACTGCTCCAGCTCGGTCGCGAGGTCCAGCTCGGCTTGCGTGGCTTGACTCGCTTTGGACCGAACGGTATCCAGCTGTTCTTCCAGCGTTGCGATCCGTTCGCGGAGGTTGACTTGTTCGGAAGCTTCCGTTCGCTTTCGGCTGACCAGCGCTTCCGTGTCCGCCGCAGCTTGTTCGTGCTCTTCGAGGAGTTGGGAGAGCGCGGAAAGCTGATTCTCGTCGAGCAGTTCCCGCATGGCGTCGAAGTCCGCTTGCGCATCTCGAATGCGCATTTGCAGTAATCGGCCGACCTTGTCCGCATCATCAAGTAGGCCCATGGTGGCGAGGCTGCGCACGCGCATGGCCATGAGGCGAGGGCTGTTTGGAAGCGTCTGGTCCAATTGGGTAATGACGTCCAGCGCCCAGACATGGGCGTCCGCCGCCTGGAGTTTTATTGCCTGTTCAAACTTTTCATTGATACTGGAAAGTGACATCCACCACCCAACCCGCGCAGGGGTCCGCAAACCCGCGCCGTGACTCCCTTTTCCTGCTCAAACTTGTACCATATTACGGGGATTGGCTGAACGGGGCAATTCTCTTGTGCGCATTATTCTTAGAACGGCTCAACTCTTGACTCTAAAGCTGTTCGCTCCTACACTTAGGTCGAGTCGGCCGGCGGAACCCGCATTCTGTGGTAGACCGGTTTTCCCCGCGAATATGGTGAGTCTCCGGTAGAATCTGCGTAGGGTTGCCGATTATGGGGCCGCAACTTCAGGTGATAGGATTCGAATGCTGGTCATTTCATGTGATTGCGGCCAACGGATGAAAGGTCCGCCCAGCCTATTGGGCAAGACCGTCAAATGCGTCCGCTGTGGCGAGCAAGTCGCTGTCACCAAGAGGAATACCAGCCCACTGTCACCGCCGGGCGCCCCCGAACCGCAGGGCGCCGGTCCCGCTTCGGGAGACAAGACAACCGAATCGACTGTCAAGCAGGCAGCAAGGCATATCGGGGAGATTCTCCTGGATGACGGCATGCTCACTGCGGATCAGGTTCGGGAAGCGATTGCCGTGCAGGAGCGTGAGGGGGGACAGATTCTTCCCATCGTGCTCCAGTTGGGATACCTGGATAAGCTGTCCCTTCACGACTACCTTTCCCGCAAACCGGGCATCGCGAGCATCGACCTCAAGAGTTACTACATTCCCAAAGAGCTCATTTCCCTCGTGCCGAAGGAGATCGCCCAGGAATGCCTGGTTCTTCCAATCGATAAGTTGGGGCGCCTATTGACGGTTGGCATGGCGTGTCCGCTCGATACCGACACCGTTTACCGGCTCGAGCAAATCACTGGCCTTACCGTCAAACCC
>JAHDWY010000425.1 GCA_023384315.1 Candidatus Hydrogenedentota bacterium
CCACGTCGCGAATGGACCCTCCTGCGCGGTGCCGTCGATGCGCCATCCCGAAGGGAGTTCGCCTACCGCCGCCGAATCGAAGTGCCAGGTGGGCCCTTCGTCCTCGTTGGCCGTCTCCGCTAAACCTTGATCCATTGCGAGCAAGGTGAGCGTCACGCCCACCGCGAGGACACACCACCGGACTGTTGTCATCGTAAACCTCCAGAACCTGCTTGCAAGAGATAGGTAGACCGTGCCCTATCTTCGCATCAAAACGACCGTATCCACAACCACACAGCGGCGACGGCCAGCGTGGCCACGGTAACTGGAAACCCCGTGCGGGCGTGCTCGATCCAGGTGATGCGGATACCGAGGCGCTGTGCCTGATCCACCACGATGATGTTGGCAATGCTGCCGACGATAAACAGATTGCCCGCCAAGGTGCTCGACAGTGCGAGAATCGCGCCTGCGCTGGGATGGGTTGCCGACGGAAGCAGCAGCATCGTGGCGGGTACGTTCGATACGAGATTGGACAAGACTGTCGTAACGAGGAAGAGCGTTGCGGGCTGTTCGGCATCGACATGTACCCGGCGAAGCCCTTCCATGACCTGGCCGAGGACGCCGGAAGTGTCCAACACGTGATTTACAATAAACAGTCCACCGAAGAGCACCAGGAGATGCCAATCGACGAGGCCGAGAATCTCGCGGGATTCCATGCGGCGGCTCAACAACAGAATGCCGGCGGCGCTAAGGGCGGCCACTTCCCGCGGGATGCCGGTGAACAGGAAGACGATCATGAGCGCGGCGATTACGGCTATGCCTTTGCTGCTTTGCCAGACATTGAGTTCCGGCGCGTCGATATGGGGTACGTTGTGGTCACCCGTCCACCGGGTACGATACAAGACACGAATGACGGCCCATACGATTGCGAGCCCCACCACACTTGGAACCGATGCATCGATCAGGTATTCCACGAAGGACAGATCCAAAGCCTGGCCGATGAGCATGTTCTGCGGGTTGCCGATCAGGGTTGCCGCGGAGCCTACATTGGCCGCGCAGGCCAGCGCCAGCAGAAACGGGACCGGGTTGAGCCTTCGCCGGGCACAGCCTTCCACGAGCACGGGCGCCATGGCCAGGCAAACGATGTCGTTGGCGAGTACGGCGGAGAGAACGCCGCTTACCGCAATGAGGAGCGCAAGCAAGACGCCAGGCGACACGTCGGCATTAGCAAGTTTGCGTGTTACAAAGGAGTAGAACCCGCCCAGGCGGAACTGGGCCGAAACCACCATGAGTCCAAGCAGAAGCAGTATCGTCGGTTCGTCGACGGCGTCCCAAGCCTCCTGTGGTCCGATCTTCCCCAGCACGAGAAAAGCGATCGCGCCAAGCAATGCAATGCCGGTACGGTCGAGCGCAAGGCCGGGATAGCGGCCAAAGACCATACCCAGGTAAACAAGAATGAAGATGACGAGTACGGCGGTGTCCATGGCGCGCAAGTATACGCCCGCGCGCCATGGACATCACAGAAGACGTTAACGCAGAAACGGTCCTACTCGTTCGTCGAAATCAGAGATGCTCATGCGCTCCACGTGTCCGTCGAGAAAGAGCACGTTTCGCGTGGCCGGTTTGCCTCCGACTGCGGGGATGTCCTCGATGTTGTACATGAGCGGCACCATCGATTGGGCGCGTGCCCTCAGCGCCGGGTCGTTGAAATCCACTTCGCCTTGCGCTGCGAGATAGTCCACGGCCATGGCCTCGAGATCTTCCTCGGTCATGGCTCGGAACAGGATTTCATAGGAGAGTATGCCGGCTTCGTGCCAAGGCGAGGTTAACACGTTGGTATCGCTGAGGTATTCCGGATAAACCGTGCAGAACCCGGGCATCGTGTATTCGCAGTTCTCGTTCGCGAACATCTTGTTGACGAGGCCAAGCTGCTTGAGGTTGTTCTGGTCGGAGGCGATCATTGCGGACCACTGCGCCGCGACGGCGGTCGCGTCAGTCGCCAGGGCCTCGAATTCAGCCATCATGGACCGGCTGCTGGTACTGCCTTGCGCGCTCAACGTGACGATCTGATCGGGATCACGGTACGCAACTTCGATGAGATTGGGCACAAAGGGCGCGGGACCGCCCCACAATTGTTGTAGTTCGGCCTCGTGCGCGAGCAAGGCCTGCCCCGGATCGGGCGAGTTCGAGCAACCTGGAATCCCGGGGAATGACCTTGTTTGCGGAAGGGCTTGGCCGGAGACATAGGTAACCACGCGGTCGTCCCGGCTTGCGTACAAATCCGTGGACGCGGTGTAGTCCGGGATCAAAAGCGAAAGGGCACTCGGAAACTGGCCGTTGTGTGCTTTGGCGTAATCCCGAAGCGGTTCGTACATGGCGCGAACTTCATCGAGGCGCGCCTGCAATATTGCGCGCGGATCCTGATTGGGAGAATTCTCATCGATCCGGCTGAGCTTGACGGCGTAGGAATGGTTCTCGGGGTCCGGCAGGCTCATGTCGCTCGCGAGCGAAGCGGACAACTCCGGCGAGGACATTACCACTTCCGTGAACGCATTGTTAAACGTCCCCCGCAATGCGCCGATTTCGTCGCCGCCTTCTATCCGTGTAACGACCAGGATGTTGCCATCGAGCCGCGCTTCGCCAAAATCGTCCCTATTGCTATCCGTGACTCGAACGATGCCGCCGGTTTCTTCGAATGTCAACGTGTCTCCGTAGTCCACCACCTTGTCGTCGACTAGTACCGCCAATTGCCAACGGCCGTCGAGACGCGGACGCGAGGCGATAACGCCTGGGCCTTTTGTGAGGACTTCGAGGTCGCCCCGGTTGCTCAAGATGATCCGCGTTTGCTGCACGTCTTGCAGGATAACCTCGTCGAGGACGCTATCTCCCGGGCGATAGATATGCTGCTCGCCGGTATCGTTGTTCTTGAGAACCGCCTGCGGGTCCCCCCCTAGCAGCGTGCCGGTGAGCGTAAGCGGAAGCGACGTTTCCGGGAGCGCGGTCGGCGGCGCCGCTACCGGGGTTCCGTCCAGCGTGGTGTCGTTCTGCGCGATGACTGTTTGGTCGAGGCCTCGGGAGTTGTCGCGATCGATGGCGACGATGGGCGCGTGGGACTCCGGCGGCCCGCTCATCGGCGCGTTGAAATGGCGGAATGCCGCATACCCGGCAATGGCGGCCACCGCGATCATCGCGACCGCGATGGCGTAAGTTCGGAACTTTTGCGATGGTGTGCTTTCTTCCTTCCGAATCCGATCGATGACGGGACCGTGCAGTCCCATCGGGATGGCCTGTGTTAACAACATGGTTCGCACCCTTTCCAGGTCTTTCAACGTGGCGGCACAGTCCGGACACGCTCGCAGATGGGCCTCGACCGCGCGCCGGTCGGGCGCGGGAAGCTCCTGGTCCAGATAGGCCGACAAGTTGGCGTCATTACAGTTCATGTACGTTCTTTCCCAAATACTGTCCATCCCGATCGAGGAGGGTGGCGAGGCGTTTGCGGCCCCGGTGAATCCACACCTTGACCTCGTCCAGGGACGCGCCGAGCGTTTCGGCGATTTCGGCATACTGGAGATCGCCGAACTCGCGCAGCATCAGCGCGGAACGATGGTTGGCGGGCAAGTCCGCCAGCGCGCGATTCAACTGTTCGCGCAGCAGCGACGACTCAGTTGCGCCGTTGTGTTGCGCCAGGAACGAGTCTTCCAAGGGCACGGATGGCCTGGCGCGCCGGCGGTTGTCCGCAGCCAGGTTGTGGGCGATCGCAAACAGAAATGATCGCGTCGACCCGCCGGGGCGGAGCTTTCGGGCACGCATGGCCTGGTACAAGCGGAACAACGACTCCTGCACGATGTCCTCGGCCTCATGGGAGTTCCGGACCATCCCATAGGCATACCCGTAGAGCGGCCCTTCCAGACGGGTGCACAGGAGTTCGAACGCGTTCACGTCCCCGCTGCACACACGCTTGATAAGACCCGCCTCATCCAGACTCGTTGGCGACCCACCGTGCATGTTCATCGTTCCGTCCTTGTATACGCGGAATCGAACGAGAAGTTACAGTGCCTGATGACCGCGCCGGAAGTTTGCGATCAGAAGAATGGCGGGCGTACGCGTGCCGGACCCGAGGTCAGGTCGCGTTGCAGCGGTTGGGATCATGTCATGCATACGGGGTCAATGGATACATTCTTCCACCCACTGCATGGCTGCTTCGGTCATGGCGCGGGGAGCGCTCGCTTGGAGGCGCGCTGTGGCCTGTTCGTATCCGCCGGTATGCACAGCGCGAGGTGTGACCAGATATCCGAGATAATCATTCGCTAATCCCACGACCATCAGGGGCCGGTCCTTCGATTGATGCACGCGCTGCTTCATTTCGAGACCGTATTCGACGAAAAGCTCGCCCGGGATTCCAACCAGCACGAGTGGGCCTATCTGCATCACTTGGACCGGGGCCCGATTGACGGGCGGCAATGCGCCGGGACGTTCCTGCGTCAGCGTGGCGATCCGCACCCCCCACTCCGCGGAGTCCAGTTCTTTTTCCAGCCGGAGGATCGCCGCCGCATTGGTTTCGCGCTGTTTCGCATCAGCCAATTGGCTCTTCAAATCGTCTCGCCGGCGCTCTGCTTCATTGCGCTGGGGAAAGACGCGCGGTTCGACTTCCACATCCTCCAGTCGGCTGTACAAGACTTTCAGATCTGAGGAGGCCGCGGTTTCGGCCGTCTTGATGACTTCGGCGCCGAGGATACGGCCCAGCCGCTCGACCTCGAGGTACGGGTCACCGCTCCGATGGACGGTGACATCGCCGCAGGCTCCCTGCGTGAACAGGGCAACGCCTCCAAGTGCATCTT
>JAHDWY010000426.1 GCA_023384315.1 Candidatus Hydrogenedentota bacterium
CCCCCTTCGAAGGGGGATTAAGGGGGATGTTCCTCCAGAAATTAATCGTCGTTGAGAAGCCCCGTTCCCTTCAGCGCGTCCGGCTTTAATTCATTCGCCAACGAGTCGAATGCGATGGTCACTTCAAAAGGCCCTTCCGCATACGATGCAACGGCGTAGGGTTCAAAGTAGATAGTAATGCCGCGCGGAGACAACGTGAAATCGGACAGCGCGTCCGCGTCCAGCGAGTCGACCCCGCCGTCGACGACCCCACTGGCTTCCTGCTTCTTCAAGTCGGCGATGCACGCGTCCGAGAGCTTCTTCAGTCCGTCCGGTGTGAACAGGTCGCTCAGCGACACCGCCGTCGCGGCATCACCTCGCAGGCTCACGTTTAACGCCGCATACGTCGTCATGCCGTGAGCGCCCCCGGTATAGGTGTAGACATAGAAAAGGACACTCGCAAAACCATCCCGGGAGAAGTACAAAACGTCTGCCCCGATATCGATGGAATACTCAGCGTGAAAGTCCGGCGCGATCATTTCCGTGGCATCGTTCACGAAGCCCTTCTCGCGCAGGTGAATCCAATCCGTCACCAGCCCGTTCAGCGCCTGTTCCTTCGCGCCGCCGCCCCACTCGAAAACCGGGTACCCCATGCTTATCGAGATCGGCTGGTCCTTGATCCGGAGTTGCCGCTCCTCCAGGTACTGATAGCCGAACCGCTCCACCCGGAACGGCATCTCCTTCGCCCCGTCCGGCGTCGACCACGTGCCTTCCAGGGTAGTGCCATTCTCGCCGAAGGTCCCGCGAAAGACACCCGTCTCCTTCCCCTCCACCGTTTCCGTCAGCACGACCGCTTCGTCTTCAACCGTGCCTTCCAGATCGATGATTTCGCCCTTGCTGAGGTAGAAATAAGACCCCATCATGTCGGAGAAACTGCGCGACAACGTCATCTGGATGGGATACTTCCCGTCGATAGCCCCGGCGTGGTACGAAAAGCCGCCGTCATTAGCTGACGCAACGACCGGCGCGGTGATTACAAGCAATGCAGTTAACAAACGCATTCGATAGCCTTTCTGTTCTATAGGGGAAAGGGGTAAGGTTGACAACAGCGGCGCAAATATAAATTCTTCACCCGGCGTGATACAATTCGGGGGTTTGTTCAAACCTCGTTCGGAGGCACTCATGCCATACAAAGAGCTGGACCGGCACAAAATGCGGTTCAAATCCTTGCGGGAACGCAAGAATAAGGTCCACATCGAAGAAGACCACGTCCCCCCCACCGCCGAACCGCGCGCCCTCTCCGATTCCGGAAAGAAGATCGTGCGCGAAACCGTCGAGCGGCTCGTGACCGCGCGCGAGAAGAAACGTTCGCGCATGCTCACGTTCGGCGCCCATTCCATTAAGAACGGCCTCGCCCCGGTCTTCACCAAACTCATCGAAGACGGGTGGATCACCCATCTCGCCACCAACGGCGCCGGCATCATCCACGACTGGGAGTTCGCCTTTCAGGGCCACAGCAGCGAAGACGTCCGCGCCAACGTGGACCGCGGCGAATTCGGCGTCTGGGACGAAACCGGGTTCTTTATCAACCTCGCGATCTTGATCGGCGCGTACCAGGGCCTCGGCTACGGCGAATCCGTCGGCGCGCTGGTCGAGAAAGAGGGCTTGCAGATCCCGTCCGAAGAAACGCTGAAATACACCATTAAAGAATCCGTCGAAAGCGACGCCGAACTGGCCGCCGCCGCCGCGGATGTGTTGGCCCAGGTCCGGGCCTTCAATCTCGAGCCGGGCTGGATGCGCGTACCCCATCCTTACAAGCGGTTTGGCCTGCAATCCGCCGCCTACCGCTTGAAGGTGCCCTACACGAGCCACCCCATGATCGGGCACGACATCATCTACGTGCACCCCATGAACCATTGCGCCGCCATCGGACGCGCCGCGCAGCGCGACTTCCTCACCTTCGCCAACAACGTGACCAACCTCAACGACGGCGTCTACCTGTCCGTCGGGTCAGCCGTCATGTCGCCCATGATCTTCGAGAAGTCCCTGTCCATGGCGCAGAACCTCGCCATCCAGGCCGACTGGCATATCGACTCCCACTTCATGGTCATCGTCGACCTCCAGGAGTCCCACTGGGACTGGAGCCAGGGCGAACCGCCGGACACCAATCCCGACTACTATCTCCGTTACAACAAGACGTTCGCCCGCATGGGCGGCACCATGCGTTACCTGTCCGCCGACAACCGTGACTTCCTGTTGACACTCGTGCAGGAACTCGAAAAAGCCTAGCGGTAGCGCACGGCAGACTCCGAGGGGATTCACTCAATGACCAAACTGAACGCACTGGAACAGGAAATCCTCGACGGCATGTTCGCGCGCCGGCCCGAATTGAGCGATTGCGTGCAGGACATCCTGGCATTGCACGGGGCGCTAGTTAAGATGTATGACGCGGGTGGCAAATTGCTGCTCTGCGGCAATGGCGGAAGCAACGCGGACGCAATGCATATCGCAGGCGAACTCTGCAAAAGCTTCGAACGCCTGCGCCCCCTGCCGTCCGGCTTCGCGCAAGCCCTCGCCAAACAGCCCATGGGCGACGACCTCGTCAAACACCTGGAGGCAGGACTCGCCGCGATACCCCTCGGATTCAATGGCTCTCTGAAAACCGCCGTGGAGAACGACTCCCCCCTCCGCGACATGGCCTATGCGCAGGAAACCGTAGCTCTCGTAAAGCCCGAAGACGTGCTCATCGGAATCTCGACATCTGGCAACGCGCGTAACTGCCTTATGGCCATGTCCGTCGCCAAGGCCGCCGACGCGACGACGGTCTCTCTGACGGGACCCAAGGGCGGCAAGATGGCCGAAGCGGCCGACATCGCGATCAAAGCGCCGGGGACCAGTGTAAAAGTCATCCAGGAAGCGCACTTGGTGATTTATCACACGTTCTGTGCAATGATTGAGGCGCACTACTTTCCAGACATGCGAACCTGACCCGCAGCGGAAGCGTTCGCAATTCCTTTCGCCAGGGGGAGCCTGGGACTACCGGGTTATCGGCTATGGATGTAACGTATGTCAATCCGTTTATCGAGGCCGTCGCCGTCTCCTGCGTCAGCAAGCTCCCGGGCGCCGAAATCAAACGCGTGAACGCAACCGTAGTCGATGGAATCGCCGAACTCGTCAATATCATCGCGGGCGATGCCAAGGCGCGCTTGACGGAAGACGATGCCCCTCCCTTGACGCTCAGCCTTCCCGCCGTCGTTCGGGGCCGCGACTACGTCATCGAACATCCCCAGGACACTATCTGACTGACCGTTCCCTTCAAAAGCGACCTGGGCGCATTCGTCTTGCGCGTCACGCTTTCGGGAAAGATCGCATCAAAATAATCCCAAACGGCCCCCGCCACCCGCGACTAGGCCCCTGCGATTACTCACATCAGTACGGCCAGCACGATCGTGATAGACACACTGCTCAACAGAAAGGTCCAAGCAACCGCACTCGCGAGAAATCCCGGCTTCAAGTCAAACTGCACACCATAAACCGCCATACCCACTGCAACCGGCCCGCTCATCTGTACGATGAACACCCGAGCGGCCTCGCCTTTCAGACCGACCAACGCGCAAACCGCAAGCGCCAATACCGGCGCGCCGGCCAGGCGCACCGCCGTCGCAATAAACACATCCACCCCGGTTTCCAGCCGGGTCTCCCCAAGCGTCGCACCGACAATGAGCAATTGTATGGGGATGGCGGCAGACGCCGTGATTTCGACGGCGCGATCGATCGGAAGCGGAAGACTCCATCCCGCGCGCTGCGCGATCAACGCTGCCGCGAACGCATATATCATGGGAAAGCGAAACACGTGCAACGCCGACACCAATGCGTTGTGGCGGCTCCGTTGCGCGAAATACAAACCGATGCTGTTTTGAAGAAATCCGCCACACACCATGATGACGACGGCGAGCGACAAGGCCTGTTCACCAAACGCAAACAACACAACCGGCAAACCAAAATTTCCAAGGTTCGCGAACATGGTCATGAGGAATGCGCTTTCGAGCTGAGGCTCCATTCGACGTACCCGGGCAATAACCATTAACACGCCGCTCAGCAAGACGACCATCGCCAGCGCCGCCATCGCAATCTTGCCGAAGACCGTCCAATCAATCGCGCGTTTTGACAGACTGTCGAACACGAGACTTGGAATGAGGATGTAGATGTTCAGAATGGAAAGCGTCTTCAGATGAAGCGGAAACGCCTTTCGGATGCCGAAACCGAGCCCCGCGATCAGGAAGACCGGAATTACAGCGGAGAGAATTTCCATCACGTTGGCACGCCGTTCGCCGTTCGCCGATCCGGGGTCCGCGCTCGATCCTTCATTCGATGCAGATCTGATTCTTCCCGGACTGCTTGGCGCGATACAGGGCATGATCGGCGATTCGGAGCAGTTCGGCGGCCTTCATTCCTGGCGTAAACGCGCCGATTCCAATACTGAGGGACGTGCCACGAACATCTCCCGCACAGAACTCGGCGCGCACGCGCTCAGCCACACGCCCGCCAATGGTCGTATCCGCCTGGGCAAGTATGATCGCAAACTCGTCGCCCCCATAGCGGAACGCCGAGTCCATCCGGGTGCGGGTATGACGCTGGATAAGCTGACCCACGGAAGCCAGGAGTTCGTCCCCCACTTGATGCCCGTGGGTATCGTTGCACTGCTTGAAATTGTCGATATCCAGAAACAAGAGCGTCAACGGATAGCCGTCCTTGTTGGCGCGGCCGACAGCCGCACTGAGGCGCGTATCAAAGCTCCGTTTATTGTAGAGTCCGGTCAGTTGGTCCGTCTGCGCGA
>JAHDWY010000427.1 GCA_023384315.1 Candidatus Hydrogenedentota bacterium
CGGAGTTAACCGGTACCCTGGCCCAAACCGATTCTTGGGGGGCTTGCAATGGAATCCCAATATTTCTCTCCCCTCCGGGCATTGCCAGGCCTGATTCTCGCCCTCGCGATTCTGGTACTTTCCTTGTGGAGCATTGCGTGGTCCTACGGAGATGCCAACGCCCGCGGCAAACCGGGTTGCCTGGTTGCTATTCTGGTCGCGCTGTTCAGTTGGCCGCTCGGACTGCTCCTGTGGATTATCTTTCGCCCGGAGCAACGGCCACGTTACAAAAGCTAGTGTAAATGGACGTTACATGGTAGTTGTAACGCGATATTACATTGGTGCGTCAGAATCCCCTGCCGAATCGCTGCGGGTACATAGGCCCTCATTCGCCAAGCGCTTAGCCCTTCATGAGTTACGGTTATACTCCCTGCTTGGGGGAAGGTAGTGGCATGCGCCTTGCTCATCCCAAGCCGATGCGCGGGGAGGGCAAAGGCGCCCGTACGAAATCAAAACCGTCTTATGGACGCATCTCACGCAATCATTGCCGGAAAGTGGCTCTGAAACCGGAATAGCTGCAGCCGACGGAAGAGTCAGAATTCGTCCAAGCGATACGCTGCTGATTGCATCGTCATTCCGAACTCGTCTCGGACGTGCCGGCCTGCGAGTTGCCCCAGTGGACAAATCTCCACACAGGTCACAGGAGGGACCGCTATGCCGTATCGAAGAATTCGCTGCCGTCCAGCGCGATGGGCAATCTTGCTCCCACTCGCATTCTTGGTTCTGGTGGGATGCCAGACGAAAGCACAACAACAGCTCTATTTTGCCGCCACGGATCTGGACGACTCCGATCCTCGCCTGAAGTTCTACCGGATCACCATCAAAGGTAAGTCAAGAAACATGAACTCCCACCTCGAAACCGGCTTTTACGACGCGTCGGCGGTTCGCGGTCTGTACGGAGAAGTATCCGATGCGGGAAAGCCCGCACCTGACACGGGGACCTATCGGCTGGTGCGGCAGAACGACGGGTGGGAGTTGGCGGGAAACAATACGCTCTTCACGATCTTCTACGGCACGGACGCGAATGCGCTGGCACAGGCCGTAAACAATTTCGCGACGAGCGAATCGGCCGGGCTAAGGATGGGTCAGCTACTTGGGGCGGCGGTGATGGGCGACAAGTATCTCGACGCTCAGGAGGTAGAGGAACGGATCCTGGAGGAGGAGTCGAAGGCGACGGCGATTCAGACCATGATGGATCGGTTCGCTGCAAAAGGCACGAAGGATCGCGGTGCCATGCTTCACTTCTACGCACGAACGGCAGCGATGGAACTCGGAATTCCCGATACGCAGGTGCCCCCCGCGACGGACGTTCCGGGTCTTCATAAGTTCTTACAGGATGCGATGGTGAATCTGATGAAGAAGAACGGTGAGGAGGGGCAGTCATGAGGTCGATCGTCGCACTAGGAACGATCTTGGGTCTTGTTGTGAGCCCGTTCGTCGCACGTGCCCAAGACCCACAGGAGACCGCTGCGGTCGCGGGTGGAATCCTCGCAGGAGTGGGCGCTTGGGCCCAGTTCCGAACCTCGTCCAAGCTGGAGGTGACGGTAGAAGTCTTCCGAGAGACCGAAGCAATCGGCTCGATGCCCGGCTTTCCCGGCAAAGTGCATCCCCGCGATACGCGGTCGGAGCCGTTTCGACTGGGCAAACGAGCGGCCGCGTCCCTTGCCGCGCATGATCCTGTGATCGCACCGAGTGCCGCAGGGTTGTTAAACGTTCAATCCCAGTGCCAACCCATTATGGATCGGCTGGGCGTAATTGCGGGCCGTGTGCGGGAGACGACGGTACTCTTAACCGGGGCCGGCGGTTGGAGCGAAGTCCTGGGCGATTTCCAGCGAGTACAGAGCGCGCTGGACTCCGCGTTGAGCGCTTGGAAGGTCTTTGACACGGCCATGGATGAAGCGAGCCTGGACGGGGCGTTTACGGCTTCGGAATTGAATAGCGTGGCGGAATACCTGAAGGCGTTCCGGGACCGCGCGGCGCGCAACGTGGACATTGGGCCGGTCAGTCAAGAGACCTTGGAAGTGATTGCGCTGGGTCTCTGGGAATCCGTTGGTCTCGATTCCGAACCACAGACGGAAGAGATGTTGACGGCCGTAAAAGCGGTGAGCGGGCAGCGCAGCTTCGTCGATCAAATGGCCGGGCTGCTGCACAACTTCCGTCAGGCGTTGCCACCTACTCGTACACCGGAACAGCTATCCGCAGCCGGTGATTTCCTCGCAAAGGTTGGTATCGACCTGTCCCTGGGCGAATTGCGACAGCTTCAGTCGGTGGAGGCTCTCAAGGCGCGCCTTCTGAACGACGCGTTGGTCTTCAATGCGGTGGAGACCCAACTTGCCCTGGCCTATGCGGCGACCTACAACGCGGGGACTTCAAGCCCCAACATCGGGCCCATTCTGAATGAGGTTATGCAGGTCATCCTGACCCAGAGCGAGTACATCGACATCATCACTGACAAGCGGAACGAAGATAAATGGGTCGTGCTGAACTCGGCCAGTTCCACCGGCCGCATGGGTAATCACTCTACGGTGATTTACCTTGAAAATATGGCTACCCCGGTTGTCAAGAGCGCGAAGTTCGATCCCAGCCAATTCATCAGCGCCAATGCGGCCTTGTACCAGACGGCGTTTGACACGTCGGCACTGCTCTTCGGTCTGCCGGCGGGCCAGGATGCCGACAACCCGCTGGCCGGATCAAATCTGATGACCATGGAGAAGGAGTTGAGGAAGCTCGAACGCGTGAAGCGAAAGAACCGCCTTGCGCTGGTTCAAAAGATAGGAGAGCTTCTCACGGCGACGGAAACGTCAAATGCAGCGAACGACGCGGGTGACGGCAACTGAGACGTGATGACGGTGCGCAGTTCGCGAGCGACATCCGGCGCAAGGGAAAAAGGAGACAACTATGCCAAAAGTGCCTTTTGAAGCGGTGATCACGGCCAAGTGCGTTTTTCTACGGGCCGATCTCTCCGGTAAGGAGGAATTGAACGCGGGCGACGAGATTACGGTGATCAGCGAGTCTGGTGCGAACGTGATCTGCAACTGGAAGGGCAAGCGAGGGAGCATTCCCAGGGTAAGTCCACCCAATTATCATCCCAAAAAGAACGCCCGGGCCGGGTCGGAAGCGACGGACGCGAAACAGAATGCACGTCAGGGGAAGTCTGCCATGCCGACGTACAAGGGAGCTGTTCGCAAAGGTGACAAGGGACAAGCCGTCACGGAAGTCCAGGAATGGCTGGGTTTTCACGATTGCGGGACGGGCATCGACGGCGACTACGGCGATGCCACGGAAAAGGCGGTTCAGAAGTTCCAGAAGAAGAAGGGGATCGCCGAATCCGGGGTCGTGAATCGCGCCACCTTTGACATGCTTGTGCAGCCTATGACCGGCGCGCTTGCGGACATTCCGCCCGGAGGTCGAACCCTGGCGCAGTTGGTCGTCGCCTATGCGCGACAACATCTCAAACCCAATCCGCGCGAGATCGGTGGACAGAACATGGGACCCTGGGTGCGGCTGTATATGGATGGCCACGAAGGCACGGACTGGCCCTGGTGTGCGGGTTTCGCTACGTACATCGTGAAGGTAGCGGCGGCGGGCATGGGGGTGCCGATGCCGGTCAAACGCACCTTCAGTTGCGACGCACTCGCAAGCGATGCGAAGGGCAAGGGCATCTTTATTAAGTTGCCGGATGTCTCGTCGCGGTCGTCGATCAAGCCGGGCGCCCTGTTTCTTCGGCGAAAGTCTTCGACAGACTGGAGCCACACGGGCATCGTGACCCGGGTCGACTCGGACACGTTCGAAACGATCGAAGGCAATACGAACGACGCGGGCGACCGGGAAGGCTATGAAGTGTGCGCGCGCGTTCGCGCGTTCGGGGAGTACGACTTCATTACAACCTAGACATGGAGATCACGACATGGGAACGCCAGTGGATAATGACCCCGTCGTTGAAGCGCTTCCTACTAGCAAGTCGCCTTGGGCGTTGCCCAATATCATCCTGGGTGGCGCGACTTGGGTCCTCCTGTATGTTTTGTGGTATGTGTTCTGGGAACTACGGGGGGAACCGCCCCTCCGAATTCCGTCCGCCGCCGTCAATCTGTTCCTCGTTGTGGGGGCCACGATTTTTGCAAGTGCAGTTCGCGAGTGGCTCATATTGGAAGGTCCCGATGTCGAGATTAAGAAGGATTCCAAGAAACATGTGATCTACCTGATCGTACGAGCGTGTTTACCTACGGGCTGGTTCACGCTGGTCTGCTTTGTCTGTTGGGCCGCCATGGCGGGATTCTGCTATCTGTTCCTCGACGCGCGCATTGAGAAGCCGGAGGAACTTCTATCGAAGTACGATGCCGCGGGCCTAGAACTCGGCGTCTCCGCTGGAACCGAAGACGAGCCGGCCCGCACCTTGAATCCAGCCGAATTCCGAGTCGGTCTTTCTGAGCTTTTCGACGACTCGTTGACGTTTCTGGCGAACTGCAAGTACAACCTGCGGGACTCAGCGGAGATCCCGATTCGAAGACGCGATCTCCTGCTCTACTTTTTTGCCAGCGGTACCATACCGCTCGAGGCGCTGTACAACTCAAGCGTCCGCGGACTGGGACCGTACCATGTCAGGTTCCTTTTGTTTGAACCCGGGAAGGTTGAGCGTAGCGAAGTTGAAGCGTCGATTTGGCCGGATTCCGGACCTAATCCCGACTTTCAGCGTCTACTCGGAGTGTCGTGCGTTGACTTTATGGGCGAACTACTCAAGGAATTGCGACAAGCCGGCAACCCAGTGGAAGGGTTTG
>JAHDWY010000428.1:0-4335 GCA_023384315.1 Candidatus Hydrogenedentota bacterium
GACAAACATCTTCTGCGCCCACGCTCAGAAAGAACACTTCGACGAGATCCACACCGTCGACATACTCGACTGCAACGCCGGCGATCACGGCCACCCTTTCGCAACGAACTTCAATCCAGAGATCAACATCCGCGAAATCACCCAGCGCGGCAAATACTGGGAAGAGGGTGAATGGAAGGAGATCGATCCCATGTCGGTCTCCATGGATTTCGACTTCCCGGAGTGCGGCGTGAAACGCGCGTACTTGCTCTATCACGAGGAACTGGAGTCCTTGATCAAGAACATCAAAGGGCTGAAACGCATTCGCTTCTGGATGACTTTCGGTGAGCAGTACCTGACGCACCTGCGCGTGCTTCAGAACGTGGGCATGACCCGCATCGATCCCGTCATGTTCGAGGGCCGCGAAATTGTGCCCATCAAGTTCCTGAAAGCCCTGCTGCCGGACCCCGCATCGCTGGCAGAGAACTACACCGGCAAGACCTGCATCGGCTGCCTCATCGAAGGCGTGAAAGACGGCAAGACGAAAAAGATGTTCATTTACAACGTCTGCGACCACGCCGAGTGTTATCGGGAAGTGAAGGCTCAGGCCATCTCCTACACGACCGGGGTGCCCGCCATGATTGGCGCCATGATGATGCTGACCGGCAAATGGCGCGGCAAAGGCGTGTTCAACGTCGAAGAGTTCGATCCCGCGCCCTTTATGGAGAAACTCAACATCCACGGCTTGCCGTGGGTCGAGAAACCGATGTAACTATGACGTACCCGAATCTTGATCTCACCGGCGTGCCCACGCCGTGTTACGTGGTGGACGAAGGCGCCTTGCGGCGCAATCTGGGAATCCTCGCGAAGGTGCAGGATGCGGCCCAGTGCACGATCATTCTCGCGCTCAAGGGCTTCGCCATGTGGAGCGCATTTCCCATTGTGAAGGAGTACCTGCGCGGCACGACAGCCAGTTCCGTCAACGAAGCGCGCCTCGGGCGCGAGGAATTCGGCGGCGAAGTGCACGTCTACGCGCCGGCCTACAGCGACGACGAGATGCCGGAACTGATCCAGTTAGCCGATCACATCACCTTCAATTCCTTTACACAGTGGCAGCGCTTTCAACCGGTGATCGAGAGTAGCGAGAAACGAGCGGCTTGTGGACTGCGCATCAATCCCGAGCACTCGGAGGTGTCGGTTAAACTCTATGATCCCTGCGCGCCCTGTTCGCGGTTGGGGATGACCCGCGCCATGTTTGAAGGGCAGTCCCTCATCGGCATCTCGGGCCTGCACTTCCACACCCTTTGCGAACTAAACAGCGACGCCCTTGAGCGAACGCTCAAAGCCGTGGAAGAGAAGTTCGGCAAGTTTCTCGATCAGATGGAATGGATCAACTTTGGGGGCGGCCACCACATTACCCGGCCTGACTACAACGTCGACCTACTGATCGAATTGGTGACCCGGTTCAGCCAACGCTACAACGTGAAGGTCTACCTCGAACCCGGCGAAGCCATTGCGCTGAACACCGGCGTGCTCGTGACCACCGTGCTCGACGTGTTTAACAACGGCATGGACATCGCCATTCTCGATACTTCCGCCACGGCCCACATGCCCGACGTATTGGAAATGCCCTACCGTCCCGAGATTATCGGGGGCGACAAGCCCCGCAAACTGCCCTACACCTATCGTCTTGGCGGCCTGACCTGCCTCGCGGGCGACGTGATTGGCGACTACTCCTTCAAGCGCCCCCTCAAACCGGGCGACCGCCTGGTGTTCCTCGACATGGCCCACTACACCATGGTGAAGAACACCACGTTCAATGGCGTACCCCTCCCGTCCATCGCCCTGTACAACCCCGAAACCCACCGAGGCCGCGTAGTCAGACGCTTTGGCTACGAGGATTACAAAAGCAGATTGTCGTAGTTCAGGCTGGAGGCTGGAGGGGAAGCAGGCGCCGCCAACGCAACGGCTATCAACTCCAATTGTCAGTATATAGAATCGGTCACGCTGTTCGGTATCGCGCTACCCGTGTCCCAACCGCGCCCCCTTCCGCCTCCAGCCTATCCACTTGACGTTCGTGCCGCCCGTTGGGTATAACGCGCACTGTGCGGGGTGACTAGAACCCCCGGGTCTTTGCGGGAGGACCCTACAGGTGTTATCGGGCAACCTTAGCCGTCTGTTAACGTCAAAAGAGCAATTTGTATTGGCCGGACTTGGAGCGGCCATCGTGATTGGCTGCCTCGTCATCGCGTTCACCCGTGACGCTCCCCACACGGAAGGGGCGGCGGTAGTTGCGCCTATGGTCGATGCAGCCACGGCCAATCCAGCTCTCGTTGCGCCGCCACCGCCACCCCGAATCGACGCCACAATTCCGCCGTCACTCCCGCAGGAGAACACAACCCTTCCAAAGCAGGTCGCTGTCGCCATTTCCGGTGCGATTCGTATGCCCGGTGTCTACACCTTGAATCGTGGCGCGCGGGTTCAGGATCTCGTTGACGAGGCTGGCGGACTGCTCGACGAGGCAGACACGAGCGACATCAACCTGGCCGTGACACTCCTGGACGGCAGCGCGCTGACGATTCCCGCGGGGGCATATTCCTCCACCGACGGCGGTCGTCTTGTGGTGAAGGGTGCGCCAAGGCAAGTCGTTCGGAACCCATTGGAGTACACGATATCCGGATGGGGGCACAGTCAGCAGGCGCGCGGCACGCGCCACTTCAGCTCAACGCAACAGACGAGCCATATGGATGACGATTCCAAAACGAATGGGCTGATCGATCTCAACACGGCGTCGCAGGAACAACTCGAAACCCTCCCGGGGATCGGCGCCGTGAAAGCCCAGGAGATCATTAAGTATCGCAGTCAGCAACCCTTCAATAGCGTGGACGATCTTGACAACGTGCATGGAATTGGACAGAAGACGCTCGAAAACCTGCGTCCGCTGGTCACAGTCAGTCCGGTCTGAATCGCACGCGTTCGACCCAGGGGCCACTCCCGCAAAAACACTGGACACTAGGTTCGTACTATGACAAAATCACGATGGGAGGTGCGCGTTCATCATGCTAGAGCAGCGATCCGGGTCTGAAGATACCTTCGAGCACATCGACGCCGACGCGGTTTGCGAACAATGCAGTACGGTCAACCCGGCCGGAACCTTGTTGTGCAAGACCTGCTCCAACAACAAGAGCGACCAGCCGATGCGGCGTCTTGCCGCCGATGAGGGCATGGATGTCGTCCACATCTCAGACCGGCCGCGCCGGGTCTTGACCGGCTTGTTAGTCGTCTTCGGGCTGCTGGCTGTCGTATGGGCCGCCATCAATGTTTACAACGGCAATATTGAAGAATGGCTCACTCGCCGCATTTCCACAACGCAGACGCCCGAATCCATTAACCCCGACCGCTTTTGGTCTGGAGGCGATGCGTCCCTCTACGACGCCATGGCGGCGGAACTCCGAGAGAACCCTGTTACGGACGAGGAAGCCGCACTTACCTCGCCGGCGGCCGATGTGTCGGAAGGGCTTGACGGGCGATATGTCATTCGGTCCTCGGACGGATCGCGCATCGTAGGCAGCGCGCTCGTGCGAACCCAGGGGGACGCCGTTTACTTCGTTGCGGAATTGGGGCGTGCGGTCGAACTTCGTGGCCGCGTTCCCGCCGGCAATGATGAGCAATACGAAGCGGAGCAGGTCGGCGTGGCGTGGGGGAATTCCGTCCTGGATGCATACGGCGTCGCGCGCCCGCAGCCTGACGGCACCTATCTTTGCGCCGGAATGGTCTCCAATGCGAACAACCAAACCTACACGGCGTCTGCATTCAAAGTCACTCCGGCCCCCTGACGCCGTGTAGCGAAACGGTATCCCGGCGTGAAAACGAAGCACTATCTGGCCGCAGGCGGCATCGTACTGGACTCTTCGGGGCGAGTCCTGATCCTCGAACGCGATGTCGAACGCGAAGGGGTAGTCGTCCACGAGGTTCGCCTCCCCAAGGGGCACGTGGACGAGGGCGAAACCGACGAGCAGGCCGCCCTGCGGGAGACCTGTGAAGAGTCTGGATACTGCGACCTCGAGATTCTCGGGGATCTTGGGATGGCCCGCAGCGAGTACGTTTTCAGAAATACGCGTTACGTTCGCGACGAACATTATTTCCTTATGCGCCTCCGCAGCCCGGAATGCCGGCCGCCAGATGTGCACCCCGATTCCGAAGAGGCCCTGTTCCAGGCCGCATGGGCGCCAGGGCTCCAGTCCCTTTGTGCCGATCTCACCTACGAAAGTGAGCGTGACTTTGCAGCGCGCGCGTTGCGCTACCTGCAGTCCCAGCAGCAGTAAGTCCTCTGCAATCCTGCCCTTGTACGTGCAC
>JAHDWY010000428.1:4345-4809 GCA_023384315.1 Candidatus Hydrogenedentota bacterium
ACAAAAACGAACACAAAATTAAATTATTGACAAAATTGTACAAGTTAAAACCAGCGATTAACGCGATCTGGCTAACCTTGTCAAGCTAACTCCGCTTGCCACAATAAATTTTATTGAATCCGCGACTTGGCACAAACATTGCTTTGTCAATAATTGACCGTCGCGGGATTAGGAGACCGTCGACGGGAGCTGTGATGCGAAAATGCACACGCTTAACGACGGGAGATAAAACGAGCAATGACTAGTGGAATCGAGACCAAGTCACCCATTACGGCGTGGTATCTCACGCGAATTCGCGGATTGAAAGTCGCTTATCGGTCCCTCCAGCCGAAGTACGTGGCCATGGGCTTCGTGGTATACGCGACCACTTGGGTCATCGTGCCCAGCTAACTTCACCCTCAATACGCGGCTAAGCCGCGTGCCCTCATAATCCCACCTCCGCCGGCGCCCATTGGACCCGGGGG
>JAHDWY010000429.1 GCA_023384315.1 Candidatus Hydrogenedentota bacterium
GGCCTAAGTCGCCCCCGTAGAGGAAGCGTTTCGCCGTCCCGTTCTCCGCAAATTCGACAAACGCCATGGCGGATCCCAGCACGTGACCCGCATCGCGAAAAGTCATCTTGACGCCCGGCACCACTTCGATGGGCAGGTCATAAGGAACGCTGACAAAACGCCTCATGGTCTGCGTCACGTCTTCGTCGTCGTACAACGGGGCAACAAACGACCGGTTCTTCTTGGACAACCACTCCGCGTCACGGGCCTGAATGTGGGCGCTGTCGAGCAGCATGATGCTGCACAAATCGCGCGTGGCGGGGGTGGCGTAGATGGGACCTGCATACCCGTGTTTCACGAGCATAGGCAACACGCCGCTGTGATCGATATGGGCGTGGCTCAACACGACCGAGTCGATCGTCTTCGGGTCGAAGGGCAGTTCCCGATTGCGATGCTCCGATTCCTTCCGCGAACCCTGGAACATGCCGCAGTCGAATAGAATGCGTTTGCCGTTGATCTCGACAAGATGCTTGCTGCCCGTGACCGTTTCGGCGGCGCCGTGTGAAGTGATGCGCATAGTGCTGTTAGACCCCTTTCCAAGTAAACTGGTCCAAACCTTACCAAGTCGCTGTGTGCGAATGCATCTTTACTGGAAAGGAGTGCTTGAGGGTTTTCTTGCGTTTCGGCTAACCGCCGTGTGCTTTCAGCATTTCGGCGGCGTGTTGCACGCTCACCTCTGACAGCGAGCCGTCGAGGAGTCGGGCCAGCTCGTTGACCCGCGCGTCTGCGTCGACGGCGACGGCAGTCGTCGACGTGCGGCCCTTTGCGGTGGACTTGGCGACGTGCAGATGGCGATGCGCCGCGGCGGCAATCTGCGGGAGGTGCGTGATGCAGATGGTCTGATGGGACTCGGCGAGTTCGCGAAGACGCGCCGCTACTTTGTTTGCCACTGCGCCGCCGACTCCTGCGTCTATCTCGTCGAAAATGAGCGTCGGGATCTTATCCGCCGATGCGAACACCGTCTTGATGCCCAGCATGACGCGGGAGATTTCGCCGCCGGACGCGACCTGCCGGAGTGGCTTGGGGCTCTCGCCGGGATTGGCCGCAAGCAGGAACTCGACCCGGTCGGCGCCGGTACGGGTGAGTTCTACGGTTTCAATCCGCGTCTGAAAGGTCCCGCCTTTCATGCCGAGTTCCTGGAGGGCGCTCGAAACCTTTTTGTCGAGCTTGGCCGCCGCGGCTTGGCGTTTCCCGGACAGCGCGCGCGCCGCGGCTTCGGCCTCTTTCGCGAGCTTTCCGCATTGTGCCTGCAGTTCGGCGATGGACTTGTCGCGCTGATCGAAGCGCTCGACCTCCGCGACGGCGCGATCGCGGTACTCCAAAATCGCATCAATGGAATCGCCGAACTTCCGCTTCAGATTTCCGATAAGACTGATGCGCTGATTGAGCGATTCAAGTTCCTGGGGATCGAATTCGAGTTCCTGGGTATGACGGCGCAGTTCCGTGCAAAAGTCGTCCAGCGTAGCCCGAATCGCGCCAAGTTGCTCCGACAAGGGCCGGAACTGTTCGTCCACTTCGCCCAACTGGTCGAGTGCCGTGAGGGCCGCGTCCACGGAGTCGATGGCCGCTTGGCCTTCACCTTCGTAGAGCGCCGTGTAGGCTGCGCTGGTCAGTTCGACGACCTTTTCCGCGTTGGTAATGAGATTGCGACGGGCTTTGACCTCGTCTTCTTCGCCCGGCTCAAGATTCGCCGCATTGATTTCGGATACCTCGAAGCGCAGGAACTCCACGCGGCGCGCGCGTTCCCGGTCGTCGGATTCTAAAGCCGCCAATTCCTGTTGCAGGCGGCGCAGTTCCGTTACCTGCTCGCCGACTTTCGCGGCATCGGATTCCGTTCCGCCGAAGGCGTCCAGCAGATCCAGTTGGCGGTCGGCTTTCAGCAAGGATTGGTGGTCGTGTTGCCCGTGCAGATCAACCAGCTCATCGCCGATTCGGGAGAGCACGGTAATGGGGACGATGGAATCGCCCGCGTAGGCGCGGCTGCGGCCGTCTGATCCCACCACACGGGACAAGTGCAATTGGCCGTCTTCCAGTTCTATTTCGTGTTCGTCGAGGATTTCCTTGAGACGCCGCGGAACGCGTTGCAGGGAGAATACGGCATGGATCTTCGCTCTTTTGGCGCCGGAGCGAACCGTTTCGTTTGATGCGCGCGCGCCGAGAACGAGGTTGAGGGCGCCGACGATGATGGATTTTCCTGCGCCGGTTTCGCCGGTAAGCACGTTGAACCCGGGACGAAACTCGACCTCAATCGAGTCGATAAGTGCGTAGTTTTCGATCCGAAGGACTTCAAGCATGGCCAGCTAGCGGTATCCCAGAGTACCCGGCAGATATATCAAAAACGCTTATGCTTCGCGCTCCACCTTGACCAACCGCATGAGGAACTCCCGGTTCCCAGCGGGTCCGGTCAGCGGAGAGGGTATCACAGGGCCTGGCGAGAAACCCAGTTCCCGCGCGGCCGATTCGAGATCGGCAAGCACCCGCTCGTGGATCTCCGGATCGCGGACGACGCCGCCCTTCCCCACGCATTCCCGTCCCGCTTCGAACTGCGGTTTAACAAGGACCACGCCCTCGGCGCGGGGCGAGGTCAGCTTCGCAATGGAGGGCAAGACAAGGCGGAGCGAAATGAACGAGCAGTCCGCCACGAAGACGTTCGGCACGTCATCCAGGGCCTCGGAATCGAGGTGCCGAATATTGGTTCGCTCCAAAACGACCACGCGGGAATCCTGGCGCAATTTCCATGCGAGCTGGCCGTACCCGACGTCTACCGCGTATACCTTCGCGGCGCCGTGCTGTAGAAGACAATCGGTAAAGCCGCCGGTCGACGCGCCTACGTCAATGGCGACTTTTCCTTCCACGTCGAGCGCGAAGGCCTCGAACGCCGCTTCGAGTTTTTCGCCACCCCGGCTTACAAAGCGAGGCTCTTCGCGAATCTCCAGCGCGGTGTCGGCGGGAATCCGCGCGCCGGGCTTGTCGAGTTTCTCGCCATCGGAGGAATAGACCATACCCGTGTGAATCATACCTTGTGCCCGGGACCGGGTCACGCCTGCCAACCGTTGGACGAGTACGTCTAGCCGTTCTTTCATGTCAGTACACTATCAAGATTGCGCTCACAATGGCGACGGTATCCGCGACTTCACCGGGTCCCGTCAAGGCTGCTGCACCGGAGCCGCTTGGGAGGCGCTCGGGGAAGGTTTCATCAAGAGCATTGCCCGATCTGCAGGTGGCTCGAGTGGCGCGTGAGAGAACCCGCCGGGGTCGGTTTGATACCAGTAGTAGACGGCTGCGTAGTCGACCCAGCATCCGCCGGCGGTGATCGCCTTATTCCAGGTATCCATCCATTCCTTGCTGGCAAACATATGACGTTCGTTACGCCAATTGATGCTCCAGCGCAGCGATTCTTCGAATCGAATGGGTTGATGATCGTGAAACCGGTATATGGAGAGCATGCCCGGAGTCTCCGGTCTTACGAGAGGCATGCCCGCGCGCAACCCCGCGAAGGTATTCTGGAATCCCCAACTGAAGGTAAAGGAATCCTCACTGCCAAGGTAGTCGATTTGGCGTTCACGCCCGTCGATATCGACTTCGTTATTGCCCTCCATTACCATCATGAACCCCTCGAATGCCGGTTCGCTGGTAACCACACTGAACTGGCGGCCGAGAATGTGCCCCGCGCCTTGCACTTCAAAGAAGGTCTGCTCGGTTTCCGGGGTCAACTGAAAGCACTTCCGCGCGTATGTTGCGTGGAAGTACCCCAGCCGGTCGTCCCACTTTGGTAGCGGTTCCCATTCCACGAACGTGTAGTTCGTCAGATCTTGATTGGTATCGTTTCGCAGGTACACTTGCGCCCGAGACTTGAATGGCATCGGGATATAGCAGTTGTAGCTCCACGGCGCGCATTCGATAAAGAGTGACGTGAAATACTCGCTCTGTCCGTTGCACCCATCCCCGAAGAAATCCGCCAGCGGACAATGCACCGCGGGCGCCTCAGCATCGTCGAACCAAATCTCGAGCACAACGCCACGGGCGGCGACCTCCTTGGGATCGTGACGCGTGACGTGAATCTGGTTGATAACGCCCGGCCCCGCCAGGTCGGCTACGAGCATAGACTTGCCCGCTTCGAGGGTTGGAAGTGTGTCATAGCGGTCGTATTTCCACCCGGCGTTTGCGAATCCCGTCTGAACACCTGGCGTGACCACAGCGACGCCGGAGATTGGCGGCGCTGACGTTTGGCACGACGTGATCGCGCAGCCGACAAAGCAAACTGCTGCCGCCCCAACAGCGCAACGAACGTGCATGGATTGGTCCTCCTCCCTTGTCGTTTGCCCCCCACAATTTCGCTCGAGTGTGGAAGCGCAACACCGACCCGCAGATATGGCGACAAGCTCGAGGGGGTGCTGAGGAAGTCAGATCCCCTTCCCCAACAAGACGACGGCCTACGCGGATATGGCTTCGCCGCGGCCTTCGGGTCCGACATGCTCGTTCGTCTTGGCTTTCACGGATACCGCGTCCATGGGCAAGCCGAGACACGCTGCCAGGGACGCGCGAATCGCGTCGATGTGAGGGTTGAGTTTGGGTTGCTGCGCGACGATATTCGAATCGACGTTCACTATATGAAAGCCGTTCTCATTGATCATGCCGACGGTGTTGCGCAGAAGGACCATGCTATCCGCATCCTTATAGCGAGGGTCGGTATCGGGAAAATGCTGGCCAATATTGCCGAGTGCGGCAGCGCCGAGGAGGGCGTCGGTAATGGCGTGGGCCAATAC
>JAHDWY010000430.1 GCA_023384315.1 Candidatus Hydrogenedentota bacterium
CTCAGTCAGCGTGGTCCCGTCGAACAGAATGTCTAACGCATCATCCCCAGCGAGATGACCTCCCTTAACGAGCACGTATCGGGCCCCCATTTCGTGCAACCGCTTCGCCGCGTCGGCCATCTGCTCGCAGGTGCTCACAGGTACTCCGGTAAGCGCTTCGGCTTCGGGAAGGTTCGGAGTGACAATGTAGGCAAGGGGAAGGATCGATTCGACCACGGCGAGGCGGGCGTCCTCTCGCAGCAGAGGATCCCCGCTCTTGGACACCATGACGGGATCGACGACGAGGCGTTCTATGCCGTTGCGCCTGATGGCGCCGGCGACCGCGCGCACGATGGCGGCGCTGGACAACATGCCCGTCTTGGCGGCGTCCACGCCGATGTCTTGAGCGACGAGGTCGATCTGTTGTGCGACGAAGTCAGCCGGTAAGTCGTGGACTCCCGCGACCGTGCAGGTGTTTTGGGCCGTAACGGAGGTGATGGCCGACATGCCATAGACGCCGAAAGTGGCGAAGGTCTTCAGGTCGGCCTGAATACCCGCGCCTCCGCCGGAATCGCTCCCCGCGATGGTAAGCGCGCGTGGCATGACGGCCTCAGGCATAGACGACGATCCCCGCAACGCAGGCCGTCATGAAACAGGCGAGGGTGCCACCGATGAAGGATTTAACCGCCAGTTGTGAAATGTCCACGCGCCGTTCGGGGGCCAGGGCGTCGAGGGCGGCGATGGAGATGGCCATGCTGCCGGGGTTGGCGAAACCGCACAGGGCGTAGGTCGCGATGGTCTTGCCCCGCTCGCTCAAGGTGCCTGCGGCGATCATCTCCTTGAGATCGAGGTAGGCGAGAAACTCGTTGAGCACGGTCTTCTTCCCGAGCAGGGCAGAGACTTCGGGGATATCCTGCGGCGGAACGCCCAGGAGAAACGCAAAGGGACGAAAGGCATAGGAGAGCAGATCGACAAATGAACGGCCCGTGACGGAGATGGTTGCGAGGTCGAGCATGTAGATGAGCCCCACGAAGACGAGCACCATGGCCGCAACCTGGAGGGCCATGGTCAAGCCCTGGGAGGTTCCCTGGGTGGCGGCGTCGATGAGATTTCGCGAATCGACTTCCATGCGCACGGGCGCGTGCCCCACAGTCTTGGGTTCACCCGTTTCGGGGACGAGAATCTTGGAGATGAGAATCGCCGCGGGCGCGCTCATAAGCGAAGCAGTGAGCAAGTGGCCGGGCTCCGCACCGAAACTCGCGTAGGTGACCATGACACTGCCGGCAATGGTGGCCATGAACGTGGTCATGATCGTACAAAGTTCCGAGCGGGTCATCTCTTTGAGATAGGTGCGAATCGCTGAAGTGGATTCGATTCCCAGGAAAATGAGCAGCGCGGCCCCGAAGGTTTCGGCGCCGGACGTCTTCAACGTACGCCGCATCATCCACGCGATCGCGGCGACCAGGGCAGGGATTACACGAAGGTGGTAGAGGATCGCCGAGAGCGCGGAGACGAAGATGATGACGGGTAATACGCGGAAGGCAAAGAAGGTGTTGTACTGCTCGGGATTCTCCGCAAGACTGCCGAAAACAAACGACGCTCCGGTCACGGCGGAATCGGTGAGAACGCCGACGACGCGTTGCATACCCGCAAAGATGACGGTACGGAGCGGAGTGGTGAGGATGAGTAGCGCCAATACGAACTGCAGCGCAAGCCCCCACACGACCAAGCGCCAAGGGATTGCCTTCCGCCGCTCCGATAGGGCCCAGGCAATGCCGATCAGAATCAACAGGCCCAAGGCGCTCGTAAGCCGAGGCATCACGCGATCAACCCTCCGCTGCCCCCCTTGCGCGCACAAAGAAGTGGCGTCGATCGCGCGGTTCAGACGCGCGCGCGAATGTTGTAAAACGTTTCCCGGGCCTCTTCGTCTTCAATAGCCCGCATTACGGCGGTGGCATCGTTGGCTTTCTTGAGACGATCCCGCAGCTCCCGGTTGGCGAGCAAATGCGCGATTCCCGCCATCGTGTGCGGATTGTCATGATACGTGCGCCGGGGGAGCAGCAACAGGATGATCATGCGCGCGGCGATCCCATCAAGGCTCTCGAACGGTATCCCCTCTTTGCAGATGCCGATTGCCGCAATTACGTCGTCAACGCGATCGGTGTAGCCGTGGGGCACGGCGACACCGTGCTCCATACCGGTGCTGTGGTGGGATTCGCGCTCAAGGATGACGTCCAGCGCGTGATCGCGCAGGTTCAGGGGAATCTCGTGCGCGTCCACGAGGACATCAACGAGTTCCGCGATGACCTCTTCCTTGGTATGGGCCTTCAGCCCGACGCGAACGACGTCGCGGTGCAGGAGATCGCCAAGGCGCATCGCTAAACCTCCCCCGCCTCTTCCATGGCGGCTTGGTCGGCTTTCTTCTTCTTAATTCGCTTCAGGCGGAATGTGTCTTCCCGTTCTCGCTCATCGAGCACGCGCGCGATGGTCCGCATCTCTCCGCGCAACTTGGGAAGCAAATACTCGTTCAGCGCGTTGATGCGCCGGCTGACCTTGCGAACTTCCTCGCCGATGATTTGGAGGTTCTGCTCCTTCGGCGCACACACGAGCATCTGGGCCACCATGGCTTCCGAGGCCTCAGACGCTTCCACAATTTGCGGCGCTACGTCAAGCAGGCCCACGCCGCGGTTCGCTGGTTGACGCACGACGTCGTATTGTTCGATGTCACCCAACGACAGGCCCCAGACTTTATCCGTCTTGACCTGTATGTTGAGCGCGCGCTGTCCGGCTACGGCCGCCGAGCGCACTTCCGGGGTGCCTCGTACACCGCGTGCAATGGCCATGGAAACCAGCGCCTTTCGCCCCAACCGGTGCAACTCGTTGCGGAGCGCCCGAAGTTCCCGGGCCCGTTCAATCAGCTCCTTGAGAAGCGCTTCGCGCTTCCCCTCTAACAATTGTACACCATCCGAGGCGAACTTGATCTGGGCCTTGCGGGCCAGCAGATTCATCCGCGTTGGGGATACGTTGTCCATGCTCATGAAGCGATAACCACCTTCTTGTCAGGTCGTGCTACTCGCTGGTCGCGGGTTTCTCCGCTTCCGCCTCGTCGTAATCCTGGTAATACTGGTCAACTTGGGCCTTCGACACACGCGTGAGTTCATCGCGCGGGAGCAGCCCGAGGAGCTTCCAACCCAGCGACAGCGTGTCTTCGATCGTCCGGCGGGTTTCGCCCTGGCCGATCATCTGCTTTTCGAACTCATTGCCGAACCGTAGATACCGCTTGTCGATCTCGCTCAAGGCATCCTCGCCGACGATGGCCATGAGCTTGCGCACGTCGCGGCCCTGTGCGTAGGACGCATAGAGCTGGTTAGCCAATGCGCGGTGGTCGGCCCGGGTACGGCCTTCGCCGATACCGTTGTTCATGAGGCGCGACAGGCACGGCAGCAAATCTACCGGCGGAAACACGCCCTGCCGGTGGAGCGAGCGCGACAGCACGATCTGGCCTTCGGTGATATATCCCGTAAGGTCCGGAATCGGATGCGTCATGTCGTCGTCCGGCATGGTCAACATGGGCACCTGGGTGACCGACCCCTTGCGGCCGCGGATACGGCCGGCGCGTTCGTAGATGGTCGACAAGTCGGTGTACATGTAGCCGGGATAACCACGGCGGCCGGGGATCTCTTCGCGGGCGCTCGAGATCTGGCGCAGGGCTTCGCAGTAGCTGGTCATATCCGTGAGAATAACGAGCACCTGATAGTCGTGCTCGAAGGCCAGGTATTCCGCAACCGTAAGCGCGCAGCGCGGCGCGAACAAACGCTCGATGGCCGGGTCGCTGGCTTTGTTGATGAAGGTCACGACGCGGCTGCCCTGTCCGCCCTCCTCGAAGGAGCGCAGGAAGTAGGCGGCCTCGCGCTCGGTCAGCCCCATGGCCGCGAACACGACGACGAACTCTTCGCTTTCGCCCTTGGTGGACGACTGCTGCACGATCATGTTGGCCACTTCGTTCGCCGGAAGTCCCGAACCGAAGAAGATGGGCAGCTTCTGGCCGCGGACCAGCGTGTTGAACCCGTCGATGGTGGACAGACCGGTTTCGATGAAGTCGTTCGGTTTGTCGCGCGACACGGGGTTGATGGCCGAACCGGCGATTTCGAGTTCCTTTTCCGGAACGATGGGCGGCAGGCCGTCGATGGGTTCGCCGGTCCCGTTGAAGCTGCGGCCGATCAGCTCTTTCGAGCAACCGACGCGGGCGGCGTCCTTTTTGAGCGAGACCGAGATGCCTTTGATGTCGAGGCCCTGAGTCCCTTGAAGGACCTGGACCACCGCGTGCTTCTTGCTCGCTTCCAGCACCTGGCCCTGGCGCACTTCCCCGTTTTCCCCGACGAGATCGAGGATGGCTCCGGTGGCGAAGCGGCCGCCGTTGCCGAGGAAGACGAGGGGACCGGAGATGTAGTTCAGATCCCAGTATTCCTTGTGCAGCAGGTCTGCCGAAGCGCCCTGGCTAGTCGTCGTGGTTTCCATGTGCCTTATCCTTTTCTCGACGTGAGATCGGCGAGCGCCGCTCGCATCTCTTCCATTACCACCTTCTGGCGCGCGATGATGTTCTCATTGGATTCCTCGCGAAGCCGCGCGATGTTCTCGCGGGCCGGAAGTTCGAGAATCCGGTTCAAGGTAATACCTTCATCCAGAACCTTGCGCGCCGATTCGTAGAACTCGACGAGGGCATCCAGCAAGGCGCCGCCTTTTTCGAGGGAACAGAAGGCATCGTCATCCGAGAACGCGTTCTGCTGGAGAAACACTTCGCGAATCAT
>JAHDWY010000431.1 GCA_023384315.1 Candidatus Hydrogenedentota bacterium
GTCGCAACGTGGCCCAGATCCTGATGGATCGCGTTCGCGAAGGCGATCGGGACGTGTTTGTTTAGTTCGCAGCGAAAGTACGGGAGTGGAGGTTCATCCTATGGATAAGCACAATATTCTTGGCGTTCATATTACCGACCGTATCGAGAAGGCGAGTGTCGTTCAGGAAATCCTTACGAAGTACGGCTGCAACATTCAGACCCGCATCGGGCTTCACGAGGTGGACAGGAATCATTGCGCGCCCAACGGACTGATTGTGCTGGAACTGTTCGGAGACGAGGCCATTTGCGACGAACTCCGTGATACACTCAAGGCGGTGAAGGGTGTGGAGGTACAGCAAATGATCTTTG
Organism: Candidatus Hydrogenedentota bacterium; assembly: GCA_023384315.1. Lineage (GTDB taxonomy): Bacteria > Hydrogenedentota > Hydrogenedentia > Hydrogenedentales > SLHB01 > JAHDWY01. The sequence goes on from JAHDWY010000431.1 coordinate 351, forward strand.
ACCACCCGCACTGAAGAGAAGCCTTGCCGATCGCTGACACGAAGCCGTCTGTTCCCCCGCGGACACTTCCCGTGGCGGACCGCATCCCAAGGTGGGGCAACCCATGAACGACACCTACCGTACAGAGCACGATTCCCTTGGCGAACGCCGTATTCCCACGGATGCCCTGTACGGCATTCACGCTGACCGCGCTCGGGAGAATTTCTCGCTCGCGGGACGTCCCGTGCATCCCGAACTTGTCCGCGCCTATGGCGTGGTGAAACTCGCCTGCGCAATGACCAACGACGCGCTGGCCGTCTGGGGCGACGACCGCGCGAAAGCGGAGGCCATTCTTCGGGCTTGCCGCGAACTGGCCGACGGAATGTTGACCAAGCACGTAGTCGTTGACGCGCTACAAGGCGGCGCCGGCACGAGCACCAACCTGAACGTCAACGAGGTGATCGCCAACCGCGCTCTCGAATTGTTGGATGAACCTCATGGGAACTATGCCCGGGTTTCGCCGCTGGACGATATCAATCGTCACCAATCGACCAACGACACCTATCCGACGGCATTGAAACTGGCGGCGATTCGGCTGCTGAAACGGCTCGAAGAGCGGGTCGTCGCCTTGCAGGAGTCGTTTCAGGTGAAGGAGAAGGCCTTCGCCCACATCGTCAAAGTGGGCAGGACCGAAATGCAGGACGCCGTACTGACCACGCTTGGCCGTGAGATGGGTGCCTATGCCGAGGCCTTCAATCGCGACCGGTGGCGCATCTACAAGTGCGAAGAGCGCTTGCGCGTCGTCAACTTGGGTGGAACGGCCATCGGCACCGGGCTCGCCGCGCCGAGGCAATACATCTTTCGTGTCGTTGACACCCTGCGCGAACTGACCGGTATCGGGTTTGCTCGAGCCGAGAACCTGATTGATGCGACGCAGAACGCCGACGTTTTCGTGGAGGTCTCGGGTATTCTCAAGGCTTGCGCAGCGTCTTTGCTGAAAGTCTGCGGCGACTTGCGGCTCTTGTCATCGGGTCCGGAGGCTGGCTTTGGAGAGATCCGGCTGCCGGAACGCCAGGTGGGATCATCAATCATGCCGGGTAAAGTAAACCCCGTGATCCCTGAAGCCGTCAGTCAGGCGGCCATGATTGTGTTCGGTCATGACGCGACGATTGCGAACGCATGCGCGCAAGGAAGCCTGGAACTGAATCCGTATCTGCCTCTAGTGGCTGCGTGCTTGCTCGATAGCTGCGACCTGCTCGAACGGAGTTGCTACATCCTTCGCGCGCACTGCGTCGAAGGCATCGAAGCTGACGAAGCGCGATGCAAGGCGCACGTGGAATCGTCCACAGCCATCGCGACCGCGCTCCTGCCCGCGCTGGGCTACGAGGCCGTCTGTGAAATCGTTGCGCGCGCGAAGCAGTCCGGAAGAACGGTTCGCGAGACGGTGTTGGAGGAAGGGCGTTTGACCGCCGCACAGTTTGACGAATTGATTTCACCGGAGGCGGTGTGCCGTCTGGGCATGCCCGAAACTCCGAAAGGATAGCAAGGAAGCATGCAGTCCGCACCCAAATCGTTCCGGTTGCACATCGGCCTCTTCGGCCGGCGCAACGTCGGCAAATCGAGCCTGCTGAATGCGATTACGCGACAGCAGGCGGCCATCGTGTCCGAGTATGCCGGCACCACGACGGACCCCGTCGAGAAGCCCATGGAATTGCTGCCGCTCGGCCCCGTGCTGTTTATTGACACGGCAGGCGTGGACGACGTCGGCGCCTTGGGCGAGTTGCGCGTGAAACGGACGCAGCAGGTTTTCGAGCGCACAGACCTCGGCGTGCTCGTCACGGAGGCGGGAGAATGGGGCGAGTTCGAGTCCGAGATCCTCAGCGAACTCACGGCACGCGAGATCCCGGCGATTGTGGTGTTTAACAAGGTCGACCGCGCACAACCTGACCCCGCAGTGCTCGCTGCGCTGGAGGCCAAGGACATCGCGTGCGTCGCGACCGTCGCCTCCACCGGCACGGGCATTCTAGACTTCCGCGAAGCCCTGCTCCAGAACGCGCCCGAGGAGTTCGTCAACAATCCGGCCATCGTCGGCGACCTGGTCGGCGCGGGTGAAATGGCGGTGCTCGTCGTGCCCATCGACAAGGAAGCGCCCAAGGGACGGCTCATCATGCCGCAGGTGCAGTCGATTCGCGACCTGCTTGACTCGGATGCCTATTGCATGGTCGTGAAGGAACGGGAACTGCGCAGCGCCTTGGATCGCTTGAAGACGCCACCCAAACTCGTGGTGACCGATTCTCATGCCTTTCTCAAAGTGGCCGCGGATACGCCGCGCGAAATTCCCCTGACGAGTTTTTCGATCCTCTTTGCCCGGTTTCACGGCGATCTCTTGACGCAGGTGCAAGGCACGCTCGCCATCGATTCGCTGCGTACCGGCGACCGCATTCTCGTCGCCGAAGCATGCAGTCATCATCCCATTGGCGAAGATATTGGCCGCGTGAAGATCCCCCGCTGGTTGACCCAATACGTCGGCGGAAAACTCCACTTCGACACGGTCCAGGGACACGACTTCCCGGAGAACCTTGCGGAGTACAAGCTGGTTATTCATTGCGGCGCGTGCACGACCAACCGGCGAGAGATGTTGAGCCGGATCATGCGTTGCCGGCAGGCCGGCGTGCCGATCACGAATTATGGGCTGACCATCGCGTACAGCCTGGGGATCTTCGAGCGGGCCTTAGAGCCGTTTCCGGCGGCGCGTGAAGCGTACCGCGCGGCGTTGGCGAAATCGGCTAAGCGAACGCCACCGACGGTGGATCGGACCGATTGGTCGGATCAGTCAGATCAGGCGGATTTTGTTTGCATCGCTACGGAGAATCAGCCCAAGCCATGAACGAGCCGCTCACAGAGAAGGCTATCCAGCAATGGCTCCGCGAAGAAGATCCTTCCCGATTGGACGCGCTCTGGCACTGGGCCGACCAGGTTCGCCGGGAGAACGTCGGAGACGCCGTGCATCTTCGCGGACTCATCGAGATCTCGAACTACTGCAGCCGTCAGTGCGGCTATTGCGGACTCCGCGCCGCGAATACGGACCTGGAACGGTATCGGATGTCCTCGGAGGAGATTCTGGAATGCGCTCACGAGGCGGCCCGATACCGGTACGGCACCGTTGTCATGCAGGCAGGCGAAGACTACGGAATCGAGGCCGAATGGCTCGCGGAGATTGTCTTCCGCATCAAGATGGAAACGCCGCTTGCGGTGACCCTCAGCATGGGGGAACGCCCCGACAACGACTTGAGACGTTGGCGTGAAGCAGGCGCAGACCGGTACTTGCTCCGGTTCGAGACCTCCGACCCGGAGCTGTTCGCCGCGATTCATCCGCCCCATCCCGCGCGCCCAGCGCAGAATCGGTTAGAGATTCTAAGGACGCTCCGCCGACTCGGGTATGAAGTGGGCAGTGGCGTCATGATTGGTATTCCCGGGCAGTCCTACGAAAGCCTCGCCCACGACATTGCTACCTTCCGGGAACTCGGCCTCGATATGGTCGGGGTGGGGCCGTACATCTCCCATCCGTCAACGCCGCTTGGTGAAGGTGCCGCGATCCAACCGCTGGAGCCGGGACAACAGGTCCCGAACACGGAGCTCATGACGTACAAGGTCGTCGCGCTTACCCGGCTGGTTTGTCCGCGCGCCAATATTCCCAGCACGACTGCGTTGGCGACCCTGAACCTCGCGAGTGGACGCGAACTTGGGCTGCAACGTGGCGCAAACGTGATTATGCCGAACATGACCCCGCCCAAGTACCGGGCGCTCTATCAGATCTACCCCGCGAAAGCCTGCATTCAGGAGACATCTCAGGAATGCAGGATTTGTTTGCAGGGCCGCATTCAGTCTATTGGACGCACCGTGGGGAGTGGTCCAGGCGGCCGGACGAAAACCTGAGCGGGCGAATCAGGTTTTCGTGTCGAATCGAGGCAAGTTGAGCCGTGACTGTATCTTGCCGGACCAAAAGTGATAGGATGTGCTGGGTAGGAGGCTCTTCGGCATGTCCAAAAAGGCAAAAGGGCCGATCCTTAACCAGTTGGTTTTGGAACGGCTTATGCACTATTACCATCTCGTCGGGGAACAAATTCCCGATCAGGCGACGGGGTGGGTTTCCAGCGCGCACATCGCTCAACTGCTCGCCATGGACGACACGCTGGTCCGGAAGGATCTGGCGGCGATCGGCGTACGCGGCCGGCCCCGGGTCGGTTTCAGCATCGCCGAGTTGAAAGGGAGAATCCGGGAAGTCCTGGGCTTCAACGACATGTACAAGGCGATCATCGTCGGCGCCGGCCGTCTCGGCGGGGCGATCGTCTCCTACGCGGGTTTTGCCAAGTACGGAATGTATGTGGTCGCCATGTTCGATGCGGATGAATCCCGCATCGGCTCGGTC
>JAHDWY010000432.1:0-2274 GCA_023384315.1 Candidatus Hydrogenedentota bacterium
AGGTCCCCTTTACCAAGTTCTTCGAAGAGCGTCCAAAGGATAATCCGTTCTTCCTGTGGTTCGGTTCGACTGACCCGCATCGTGACTACGAGCCGGGCACCGTCGATCCGCCGCACGATCCCGAGTCCGTGAAGGTTCCGCCCCATCTCCCCGACACGCCCGAAGTGCGGCGGGATATCGCGTTGTATTACGACGAAATCTGCCGTTTCGATCGAGAGTGCGGAGAATTGCTCGCCCTGCTCGACGAACACGGGTTGGCGGACAACACGCTCGTGGTCATGTCCGGCGACAACGGCCGGCCCTTTCCCCGTGCGAAGGCGACCTTGTACGAACCGGGCATCCGCGTGCCCCTGGTGGCGCGTTGGCCGGGGCGCATCGAAGCGGGACGCTCGACGAACGCCCTCGTCTCGCTTATGGACCTCGCGGCAACGTGGCTCGACGTGGCTGGTGCGACGATTCCGGAGGCGATGGAGTCCGTGTCGTTGGCGCCGCTCTTCCGCGGCGAAGCGGAAAGCCTCCACGAGTACGTCTTCTGCGAGCGCAACTGGCACGACAACTGGGATCCCATGCGCGGCGTCGTCGGGGAGCGGTACAAGTTGATTCAGAACTACCGCCCGGACGTTGGCCATCTGAACAGTCTCGATCTCCTGCGGTCGCCGAGCTTCGAGTCCATCCGCGCGCTGGCTGAATCCGGCGAACTGAAAGAACCGCACACGTGGTATCTGAACGATTCCAAACCCCGGGTCGAGTTCTACGACCTCGAGTCGGATCCTGGCGAGTGGCACAACCTTGCCGGCGATCCCGGCCAGGCCGATCGAATCGCTGCGATGCAACAGGCCCTCGGCAAGTGGATGAACGCGACGCACGACTTCCTGCCGCCGCCCGTATCCGCCGCCGGAGGCCCCTATAAGGACACGCTTGACGGCGAAGCCCGCTGGTGGCATGAGGATGCGCAATGAACGACAAGCCGAACGACGCGACGAAACACCGAAACCTGAACCGGCGCGATTTCATGCGAGCGGGCGCGTCCGCGAGCGCGGCGGCACTGCTGGCCGGTCGCGCGGCCTACGCAGCCATACCCGGGTCGCTGGGCTCCGCACCGGAGCTGCCTTTCGCCGCGCCACCCATCGAAAACGTGCGGATCGGATTCGTCGGCGTGGGCAACATGGGAACCAATCACGTACGTAACCTGCTGCAGATCGAGGGCTGCCAGATTACCGCCGTGTGCGATATCGTCGAGTCCAAGGTGGCCGCCGCACAGCAGCTGGTGGCAGACGCAGGCTTTCCGAAACCTGCCGGATACGCCAACGGCGAAACCGATTTCAAACGTATGTGCGCCGAGGAAGATTTGGATCTCGTATACACCGCGACGCCGTGGCGCTGGCACGTGCCTGTATGCGTGGCTGCCATGGAAAACGGCAAGCACGCGGCAACGGAGGTCCCTGCGGCGGTGACGGTTGACGAGAGCTGGCAACTCGTGGAAACCGCAGAGAAGCAGCAGAAGCATTGCATCATGATGGAGAACTGCTGCTACGGCCGGGCCGAAATGCAGATCCTGCTCATGGTGCGGCGCGGCATCTTCGGCGATCTGCTCCACGGCGAAGGCGCCTATCTCCACGACTTGCGCGAGTTCAAATTCTCCTTCGGCGAACAAGGCCGTTGGCGCCGCGAACTCAGCATGACTCGCAACGGAAACCTGTATCCGACCCACGGGCTCGGCCCAATCGCGCAGTGCATGAACATCAATCGCGGCGACCGGTTCAGCTATATGGTTTCCATGAGCGCTCCGTCCATGGGGTTGCGGCGCTTCGCCGAGGAACACTTTGCGGAAGACGACCCGCGACGGGCCGAAACCTTCGTGAACGGCGATTACAACACGAGCATCATCAAGACTGAACTGGGGCGAACGATAGTCGTCCAATACACCTGCGACGCACCGCGGCCATACAGCCGACTCAATTTACTGCAAGGCACCAGGGCGATCACCGAGGGATTTCCCGATCGCATCTACATTGAGGGGCGAAGTCCCAAAGACACGTGGGAACCGTTGGAGCAGTACCGGCCCGAGTTCGAGCATCCTTTGTGGAGCCAAATCGGCGCGGATGCCACCGGCGCGGGACACGGCGGGATGGACTTCCTTGAGAACTACCGGCTCGTCAAGTGCCTGCGCGAAGGATTGCCCCTCGATATGGACGTTTATGACGCGGCCGCCTGGAGCGTTGTCGGCCCGTTGAGCGAGCAATCGGTCGCTCATCGCGCTGAAACGGTGGACTT
>JAHDWY010000432.1:2316-4754 GCA_023384315.1 Candidatus Hydrogenedentota bacterium
GCGTTGGAAGCATTGGCAGCCCATCGGGATCGTGGACGCGTAACGTGCGCAAAACCATTCCGTTCGGCGCGTATTGAACCCGGCCCCAAAGCCGGGTAAGCTACTCTTCCCCTGAAAACGTGCTATCGTCCCACCACCAGCGGGTGCGCCGCAGCACAGAATCCGCGCGTATCTATCAGGGAAATGCAGTGAACGATCCGCGCATACGTGAAAGGTATCTTGTACTCATGCGATTCTCTATTCTCATCTTGACGTGCCTTTTGGCCGTCGCTACGGGACTGGCCGAGGTGCCCAGCGTTACGGTTGGGAAGTTTCCCCAGGAAGTGGCGACAAAATACACCACTGACGACGGACTTCCGTCAAACGACGTGCGCGGTATCTATGTCGGCGCCGATGGAATGGTCTACGCCGAAACCGCCCTGGGCTGGGCCGTGCTGAAGAAACACCACTGGTCCAGGGTCGCCGAGCCGGGGCAGAACGTGTTGCCCGGCCGGGTCGACGACCGGCTTTTCACCGAGATTGCCGGAATCACGAACCAGATTGCTCAATCTGATGAGAACCGCCTCGTCGCAGCGACCAGCAAAGGGCTGCTGGAGAAGACGCCTGCGGGCTTTCAACCGATCGTCATCGACACCGGCAAAGGCAGCCAGTGGGCGGTCGAGGACGTGCGCGGCGTCGCCTTTGACACTTCCAACCGACTATGGGTTGCGTCGCTGGCGGGTGTCGCCTGTCAAACGGGACCTGGCTGGACCTTCTACACGGGCGAGGACGGGCTTCCCTACAACGACTTCACGTGCGTGGCCGCGGGACCCGACGATGTCGTGTGGTTCGGTACCCGCATCGGCGCGGTGCGCTTCGACGGCGAAAACTGGGCGTACCGGCAAGGGCTTCGTTGGTTGCCCAGCGACGAGATTCGGTCCATCGCGGTGGATGATCACGGCAACGCCTGGTTCGCAACCGCGGACGGCGTTGGGTGCATCGAACGCCGCATGATGACCCTCGCGGAGAAGGCGGACTTCTACGAAGAGGAAATGGAGAAATATATTCGCCGCACCAAGTTCGGCTACGTGTCCGAGGTCGGCCTGAGTGCCCCCGGTGACAAGAGCGAGATTCGATACAGTGACAGCGACAACGACGGCTTGTGGACGGCCATGTACGGCGCGGGCGAGTGCTTCGCCTACGCGGCCACGGGCGATCCGAAGGCAAAAGACCGGGCCAAACGCGCCTTCGAAGCGTTGCGATTCTTGCAGAAAGTTACACAGGGCACCGAGTTCAGCCCGCCCAAGGGCTACGTTGCGCGCACGATTCTACCCGCAGACGGACCCAACCCGAATGATGGCCGCGTCGAGGGAGACCGCAAGAAGCGTGAAACCGAAGACAAGCTTTGGAAAGTGTACGAGCCGCGTTGGCCCTTAAGCGCCGACAAGAAGTGGTACTGGAAGAGCGACACCAGCTCGGATGAGTTGGACGGCCACTACTTCTTCTACCCGCTGTATTACGATCTCGTCGCGGACACGGAAGAAGAGAAGGAGCGGGTTCGCGAGGTCGTACGCGATTTGACCGATCACCTCGTTGAGCACAACTATCAGTTGATCGATTTCGACGGAACCGTGACGCGGTGGGGCGTCTACAATCCCGAAGCCCTCAATCACGATCCCAACTGGTGGGTTGAGCGCGGCCTTAAGTCACTCAGCATGTTGTCGTACCTCGCCGTGGCGCGCCACATGACTGGCGACGACAAGTATGGCGAGCACATCCGGAATCTGTGCGAAAATCACGCGTACGATACAAACGCCATGATCTACAAGATTCATCGCGGTCCGGGTTCGGGCAACCATTCCGACGATGAGATGGCCTTCATGTGCTATTACAACCTGCTCAAGTACACGACGCCCGACGAGTTCACCCAGGACCTGATGTTCTCGTTCTACAGCGCCTGGACCAACGAGCAACCCGAGATGAACCCGTTCTTCAATTTCGCGTACGCGGCGCATGGGCTCGAAGCCACGTACACGAGCCCGTGGGGCACTGCGAACATCGGTCCCTGGGGCGGTTGGCTGGAAGATTCCATCGAGACGTTGAAAGGCTTCCCGCTGGACCGCTGCAATTGGGCCAGCAAGAACAGCCACCGGCTCGACATCGAACTGCTGCCCCGCCAGCAGGCGGTGGAACTGACGGAACAAAACCGGCCCGAGTACGGATACCGCGTGAACGGAAAGGTTCTGCCGGTCGAGAACCGCCACTTCAACCATTGGAATCACAACCCGTGGAACCTGAATTACGGCGGCAACGGCCAGGAACTTGCGAGCGGCACGGTCTACCTGTTGCCGTACTACATGGGGCTGTACCACGGCTTCATCAAGTAAGCCGAGCCGTGTAACCGATTCGACAGGTTCACCCGCGATTCTGAACGCCCGGCTGAAAGGCCGGGCGTTCTT
>JAHDWY010000433.1:0-504 GCA_023384315.1 Candidatus Hydrogenedentota bacterium
ATTTCCACGCGGCCCTGAACGATATCGTCGATGGCGGTCTTTCCATCCGGTACCCTGAAACGAATGACGTAGGGCGTATCGCCTTTTCCCGCGATTTCCTCCGGTGTCAGACGATTACAGCGGCCATCATAGACGCGCTTGCGCTTCTCGGCTTCGGCCTCGGCGCGCATGGCGTCCATTTCCTCTTTCGTGCAGTAACACCGGTAAGCCTTACCCTCGGCGACCAGACGTTCCGCTGCTTCGACATGCAATTGCTTGCGCTGCGATTGGCGGTACGGACCCAGTTCCCCTTTCTGCGGCACGTCGCCAAAGGGAGGGCCTTCGTCCCAGTCGATGCCGAGCCAATGAAACCCTTCGCACATGGCCTGCACGAAGGACTCGTCCGTGCGGTCTGCGTCCGTGTCTTCGAGACGCAGAATGAACGTGCCGCCATGCTTACGCGCGAAGAGCCAGTTGAACAGGGCCATCTTCGCCGTGCCGATATGGAGAAACCCGGAAGGACTC
>JAHDWY010000433.1:514-4735 GCA_023384315.1 Candidatus Hydrogenedentota bacterium
CGTACGCGTATGTCGCTCACAACAATACTTTCTTCGATTGGCCAGAGGCTAGTCGTTTCGCTTCTGCACGTTGGCCCACGTGTCGCGCAGGGTCACGGTGCGGTTGAACACGAGTTTGCCGGGCTTGCTGTCGGGGTCTACGCAGAAATAGCCCTTGCGCTCGAACTGGAAGCGGTCCAGGGGCTTCACATGGGCCAAATGCCGTTCCACTTTCCCCGGGATGACCACCAGCGATTCCGGATTCAGGTAGTCGCGCCAATCCTCGCCTTCTTCGAGTGCGTTCGGATCTTCCTTCGTGAAGAGACGATCGTAGAGGCGCACCTCGGCGTCCAGTGCATGTTCCGCCGACACCCAGTGCAGGGTGGCCTTGACCTTGCGCCCGTCGGGCGGATTGTTGCCGCCGCGAGTCTCGGGGTCGTAGGTGCAACGCAGTTCGATGACGTTGCCTTCGGCGTCCTTCACGACGTCCGTGCATTTGATCCAGTAGGCGTAGCGCAGGCGGACTTCCGCGCCCGGGGACAGGCGGAAGAACTTCTTTGGCGGGTCTTCCATGAAATCTTCCCGCTCGATGTAGATCGTTTTCGAAAAGGGGACCATGCGCGAACCGGCACTGGGATCTTCCGGATTGTTGACGGCCTCCATTTCCTCGACCTGGCCCTCGGGATAATTCTCGATGACGACCTTGAGCGGATCGAGCACCGCCATCACGCGGGGTGCGCGTTTGTTCAGATCTTCGCGAATGCAGTGTTCCAGTTGCTCGTACTGGTTCATGCTCGCGGCGCGGGCGACACCGATGCGGCCGCAGAAATCGCGGATGGCTTCCGGCGTGTAGCCGCGGCGGCGAATGCCCGAGATAGTGGGCATGCGGGGATCGTCCCAGCCGTTGACGTGCCCTTCCTCGACGAGGGCGATGAACTTGCGCTTGCTCATCACCGTGTAGGTGAGGTTGAGCCGCGCGAACTCCGTCTGCTCCGACGGGAAGATGCCGAGGGCCTGGATGTACCAGTTGTACAAGGGCCGGTGCACTTCGAACTCGAGCGTGCAGATCGAGTACGTGATCCGTTCGAGCGAGTCGGACTGGCCGTGGGTATAATCATAGGTCGGGTAAATGCACCACTTGTCGCCGGTGCGGTAGTGACTCGCCTTGATGATGCGATACATTACCGGGTCGCGGAGCAACATGTTCGGCGACGCCATGTCGATCTTGGCGCGCAGGACGCGCGTGCCTTCGTCGAACTCGCCCGCGCGCATGCGCTCGAACAGGTCGAGGTTCTCTTCCACGGACCGGTTGCGATGGGGACTCTCAACGCCGGCCTGTTTGATGGTGCCGCGCTGTTCGCTGACTTCCTCGGCGCTCAGATCGTCGACGTAGGCCTTGCCGTCTTTAATGAGCTTGATCGCCCATTCGTAGAGCTGATCGAAATAGTCGGAGGCGTAGTACTCGTGCTCGCCCCAATCGAATCCCATCCAGCGGACATCCTGCTTGATGGAGTCTACGTACTCCTGCTTCTCGGTCAGCGGGTTTGTATCGTCAAATCGAATGTGGCAAACGCCGTTGAACTCTTTGGCAATACCAAAATTGAGACAGAGGCTTTTCGCGTGACCGATATGGAGATAGCCGTTCGGCTCCGGTGGGAATCGCGTGGCGACACGCCCCTTCCATTTGCCCGTGCGCAGATCTTCCGCGACCATGGACCGGATGAAGTCCAGCCCCGGCCCTTTTCGCTCCGTAGTTTCCGTTGACGTATCGTTCGCCATCTCGTATGACCTTTCAGCAGAATGCCCCGTGCCCGGACCGGCCCAGAGCCGGGGGCTACGCGGCGGTAAGTCTCTCAAATACCCTGTGCAAAACGGGGAAAGACAGGAAGACTAGATCATACACTTTTTGGGAGGCGGGTGCATCTTGGAGAGGCGGGAGGCGGGAGACCGGAGGCGGGAGGAAGAAACGGGCAGCAGGGACAACAGGAACCCTCAGGGACAGCAGGGAAAGCGGGGACTCCGACTACGCCAGAGGCGTCACAAGCGAGATTGGCTCGAGAGATTCATTCTCTGCAGTCCTTGTTGTCTCTGTTGTCGTTGTTGTCCCTGGACTCGTTGTTCCACCAGCGAAACCGCGGCACCCTCAATTGGATTCGTGGGTCGTATCCACCGAGGTGATCCGGTTTTGGGCGTTCCTGGCGACCCAGCCTTTGGCTTCTTCGGCATCGACGAGGGCGTAGGTGAGCACGATAATGATATCGCCGACTTCGCCGAGGCGTGCAGCAGGACCGTTCAGGCAGACGGTGCCGCTTCCCCGCTCGCCTTCGATGATGTAGGTCTCGAAGCGGGCGCCGGTGTTCAAGTTCAGCACCTGCACCTGCTCATGGGGCAGCATGTCCGCCGCCTCCATGAGGTCGAGGTCGAGCGTGAGGCTACCGACGTAATTCAGTTCCGCCTGGGTAACCGTGGCGCGATGAATCTTGCTCTTAAACATGGTCAACATCATGATGTGGGAACCTCGTACTGGATGTTGTCGATAAGGCGGGCCTTGCCGACCCACGCCGCGGCCGCGAGCAGTGCGCGGCCCTCGACGCGTTCGAGCGGCTGTATGGTGTCCGCATCGACGAGTTCGATGTAATCTATGTTGAGTCCGGCCATTTCGTCCCGGACGGTTTTCAGAATGGACTCGGCGCTGCGCTCTCCAGCCTTCATCTGCGATTCCGCTTTGAAGAGTCCTCGCGAAATTGCGAGGGCCTGCGCGCGTTCTTCGGGTGTGAGGTAGCGGTTACGCGAACTCATGGCGAGGCCGTCGGGTTCGCGCACGGTAGGCAATTCAATGATCTCGATGCCAAAATCGAGGTCGCGCGTCATGCGGCGGATGACCGCGCATTGCTGGGCGTCCTTCATGCCGAAATAAGCCCGATCCGGCAGGACGGTGTTAAAAAGTTTGGTGACGACCGTGGCCACGCCGCGAAAGAAGATAGGCCGGGAGCGGCCGCAGAGACCTTCCGACAGGCCTTCCACGTTCACATACGTGGCGTAGCCGTCGGGATAGAGACTGACCTTCTCGGGCGCATAGATCGCGGTTACACCCATGTCCTCTGCGATGCGGCAATCGTCCTCGAAGGTGCGGGGGTAGGCGTTAAAATCCTCGTGCGGCGCGAACTGGGTTGGGTTCACAAAGATGCTCGCGACCGTCACGCGGTTTTCTTTGGCCGATGCGCGCATGAGACTCGCGTGCCCTTCGTGGAGCGCGCCCATGGTCGGCACGAATCCGATGGAATCGCCGGCGCATCGGCGTTCGAGCGACCAGGCCCGCATCTCGCTTTTTCCGCGGATGATCTTCATTCGAAGGAGTGTCCCTTCGTGGGAAAAGCGCCAGATTTAACCTCTTCCACGTACGACGCAAACGCTTTCGACAACATGGCCGAGACGTCGCAATACACTTTCGCGAACTTGGTGTATTTGCCCATGCCGATCAGGTCGTGCATGACCAGCACCTGCCCATCGCAATCGGGTCCCGCGCCGATGCCGATGGTGGGGATGGAAACCTGCGCGGTGATCTCGGCGGCCAAGGCTGACGGGATACACTCCAATACGAGCGCGAAACAGCCCGCCTCTTCAAGACCGCGGGCTTCCTCCATCAATCGTTTCTTGCCGTCGGCATCGCGCCCTTGTACTTTGTAGCCGCCAATTTGATGAATCGATTGTGGCGTCAATCCGATGTGACCCATGACTGGAATGCCGGCATTCAGAATGGCCGTGATGGCGGGTCCGAACTTCGACGCGGGACCTTCCAGTTTGACGGATTGTGCGCCGCCTTCGGTAACGAGTCGCCCCGCGTTGCGTAATGCTTCGTCCGGGCCAATCTGGTAGGAGAGAAACGGAAGGTCGCCGATCACGAGTGCGTTCTTCGTCGCGCGGGATACCATGGACGTGTGATACACCATGTGGTCCATGGTTACCGGCAAGGTATTGGAATGCCCCATGACGACCATGCCACAGGAATCGCCGACGAGCAGGGCATCGACGCCCGCGTCATCCATGAGTCTGGCGGTGGGATAATCGTAGGCTGTAAGGACGGCGATCTTATCGCCGGCCTTCTTACGGTCGCGCAGCGACACAGCGGTGACGCGTGCCATTCTAGCCGGTCCTCCTGAACCGTGACGTTCCCGTCCCGGTCCCTTGTGGGCTCCAAGCGGAGCGGTTCAGTGGTCCAAAATGTTGCGCGTTGTCACTTCA
>JAHDWY010000434.1 GCA_023384315.1 Candidatus Hydrogenedentota bacterium
TCGGGAATTTACCAAGACGCTCGGGCGCGTTGTGTCACGCCCGACGATCATGCGTGCACCTGCGTTTGCCATGCGGCTGGTGTCAGGGGAGTTCGCGGACGAGGCGCTTCTGGCAAGCACGCGCGTCTATCCGAAACGCCTGGTGGATTCCGGTTACACGTTTGCGATGCCCGAACTGGAGGGAGCGCTTCGTGCCGTAACCGGGCGGTGACGTCAGGTTCGGCTAGTAGCAGCACTTGCGGCCCTTCATTGGGCTTTCTCGCCTCAGAACAAGCATTCCTGATATGTTGACACAAGGTCATTTCAGTGCTATTTTCCGTGCGTTTAGGGGCGTTGCGGGGGCCACATGCTGTGGGGGAAGTGGTGTATGTGGCGCGTTGCATTTCTTGCTGCGATCGCTCCGATTATCGCAGCTCCGGCATTCGCCGGCTCCAGCCAGTTGGATTTCACGAGCGATCCGGGAAGTTGGATTGGCCAGGGGGAAGCCGTTTCAGCAAGTCTCGCGTCTGGATTCTCGTTTGTCGCGAGCGAACCACTCACCGGCGGGATCCAGGTGGTGATCGAGAATGCGGTTCCCGTCTTCGAACCGGAGTACCGGTATTGGATCCTCATGATTGAGGGGCCCGACGGCGACGCGCTTGCGGTGGGCAGTTATCTTGATGCGGAACGGTATGCCTTCGCTTCGCCGGGACATCCAGGGCTCGATTTCACCGGAAACTTTCGCGGGGCAAACACGCTGACGGGAAACTTTACGGTCGAAGAACTCGAGTACGACGGTGGAGGCGATCTGTCCCGCCTGGTGGTGGAGTTCACGCAGTACGAGGATGGGGATACGAGCAAAGGCGTCTATGGCCGATTGGTTTACGATGCCTCCGCCGATGAACCGTCCGACCTACCGGGTCTTTCACCTTTCGGGTTGTGCAGCTTGGCTGTGGCGATCGTGTTGGCGGGTCTATCTCCTTTGCGCGTTCTCAAGATGCGCCGGTTGACCGTACACTCGTAGTCCGCGAGCGGAGCAGAAAGCGAGGGCCCGGCCGTGCAGGCCGGGCCCTCGACTTAGTACGAACCGAGTGTGAGATTAGCCGATAGAAACGGCGATGCCGCGCGCGGCGTTTCCGTTGCAAGGGGCTTCCCCATCTTCGCTATAACGTAAGAACTCGACGTGACCGTCCATGTAGAGGACGTTCGAACCACCGGGAATGTGGTTGAAATCAACGCGGCTGATATTGACGGTCGTCGTCACGATGTCGAAGTAGATCCAAATCTCGGACTGGGCCATCGAGCTGCCGGCAGGATTGTTGATATCGGTAATCATGAAGCGTTCAACGCCTTCACGATAGCGGAAGAGCGTATTGGTGCCTCCGTTCCCATAATTGCCGGCGGGAAGACTGAGCGCCGCGGCTGCGTCTTCGATATCCAGGTCGCCCAAGATTGCATCTGTGGTGGCTTCACTCGGCCAGCCATTGAGGGTACGCGCTGCGACATCCCACAAGGTGGACTGAATACAGATATTCCCTGTGCCCGCTGGGAATCCAAGAAGCGCACCGTCGATCTCCGGGTCATCAGCGCCGCACTTGTCGAAGATGTGGCCGAAATACAGATAGCTATCCTGTCCGGCGCGGCTGCCCTGATCGTCGGTCCCGTCGCAGACCTTGTGGAAATAGCTTGCGCCGCCGCTTGAAGTCCATGCTTCCGTGGTCAACGTCGCGTCGGACGGGCACACCATGATGGCGGGATCCGTGAGGTATTCAGGATAGATGGCCCGGGGATCGGGCATGGGCTCGTAGACATCCACCGTGCCGACCGGCACGGCGCCCTCGACCGATGCGCTATCCGTAAACGCGTCGCAGTCGTATGCGTCTGCCTGATAGTCGGCGTAGAGCGGTGGGAAGTCACCTCCCCGCGCTTCGTTCGCGTACATTTTGAACACGATGCCCATCTGTTTCAGGTTGTTCTGGCAACTGGCCCTGCGGGCGGCTTCCCGCGCCCGAGCCAAGGCCGGAAGAAGGATGGCGGCCAGGATGCCGATAATGGCAATGACCACCAGCAGTTCGATCAACGTGAACCCGGAACGATAACGCAACTTCATGAATGCCCCTCCTGCGAGTTGTACTACACAATGCTACATCAGGATCAATGAGTGCTTTGCCGGTGCCGGTGGAATACTCCGAGGGAGGGGTCTCGCGAACGCGAGTACCGCATAGAGTGTGGAGCACACGAACCGCCTGGAAACGTCTAAAGGAGGACGAATCTCGCGGTAATATAACCCCTGTCTACCGTCCCTGCCTTACCAGCCTTGCGGATTGCAGTCTATCCCAAACCCCCTAGTTTGTCCAGATATTTCAGCGACCCAGCGGTTGTGGTCCGCGGGAATACGGCGCGGGTGGGCCAAGCGCCGGGCGGCAAGGCACGCAAGTTGCGCCAAACGGGTAACTTAGATACCATATCGAGGTAGTTTAACCGGGGGACACGGTGGCGCGCGTTGCGGGGCGATACGTCAGGTTTGAGTGAACGCCGCGGCGGCCACCTCCATCGAATACAGGGGGAAGCATCATGGCGAAAGTCGATTTTGGGGGAGTCAAAGAAGACGTCATTACGCGCAAGGAGTTTTCCTTGGCGAAGGCGCGTCGCGTTCTCGAGAAGGAGACAATCGCGATCATCGGGTACGGCGTGCAGGGGCCGGCGCAGTCGCTCAACATGCGCGACAACGGATTCAATGTAATCATCGGCCAGTCCAGAGCGTTCAAGCGGGATTGGGATCGCGCGGTGAAAGACGGGTGGAAGCCCGGCAAGACCTTGTTCGACATCGAGGAAGCGGTGCAGCGGGCAACAATTGTGCAGTACCTGGTGTCCGATGCCGCGCAGAAGGCGCTGTGGCCGCTCGTCAAGAAGAATCTAAATCCCGGTGACGCGCTCTATTTTTCACACGGTTTCTCCATCGTATACCGCGATCAGACCAAGGTGATTCCGCCGGACTTCGTCGATGTGCTGCTGGTTGCGCCGAAAGGTTCGGGCACTTCCGTTCGCCGGAATTTCCTGTCCGGCGCGGGCATCAACTCAAGCTTCGCCGTTCATCAGGACGCGACGGGTCACGCGCGCGAACGTTGCATCGCTATCGGAATCGGCATCGGCTCGGGGTATTTGTTCCCGACGACGTTTGAGCACGAAGTCTGGAGCGATCTCACCGGCGAGCGCGGCGTGCTGATGGGCGCGCTGGCGGGAATCATGGAAGCGCAGTACGACACCTTGCGCAAGCACGGTCACAGTCCGAGCGAGGCCTTCAACGAAACCGTTGAAGAGCTGACGCAAAGTCTCATTCGTCTCGTCGACGAGAACGGCATGGACTGGATGTACGCGAACTGCTCCGCCACGGCACAGCGCGGGGCACTCGACTGGAAACCGAAGTTCAAGAAGGCGGTTCTTCCGTTGTTCGAGGAACTCTACACGCGGGTGAAGACCGGCAAGGAAACGGCGCGCGTGCTGCAATCCTGCGGCAAGAAGGACTATCAAAAGCAGTTGGCCAAGGAACTTGGCGAGATCGGCAACAGCGAGATGTGGCGCGCCGGCGCGGCAACGCGCGCGCTGCGACCAAAGGAAGCGGCGAAGAAGATCACGAAGTCGACGAAGGGCGTCGCCGGCCGCAAAGCGAATTGACGGAAGCCTGGCGAACCCAGACACCAAAAAGTAGCGCAGGCGTCCCGCCTGCTGTCTTGAAGCAAGACGGAATACCGTCACGCTAGAGAGAGGGCGGGACGCCTGTCTTTGTTCTCTTGAGCGATTGCATGCGATACTGACGGGGTACGGAGTATGAGCATTCGAGAGGATTCCGCCATGAAAGACATCAAGTCCATATCCCGCCGCCAGTTCCTTTCCACGAGCGCGCGTATCGGATCGAGCGCCGTTGTAGCGCCGTTGATTCTGAGCGGCCTCGCGTCCGGCGCACCCGGGCCGAACGACCGTATCAATGTTGCGTATATCGGCGTGGGACGCCGCGCGAATCAATTGATGGGATTGCCGAAGGAGGGGCAGATCGTCGCATACGCTGATGTGAACATGAAGCGTCTGGAGGAGATGAAGGGGAAGAACAAGGATGCCCGCATTTTTCAGGACTATCGCGAAATGCTTCAGGAGCCGGGCATCGACGCGGTTGTGATCGCGACGCCCGATCACTGGCATGCGATTCACAGTATTCACGCTTGCGAAGCCGGCAAGGATGTCTACGTCGAGAAGCCGATGACCCTGACCATCCGCGAGGGCCGCGCCATGGTCGATGCGGCGCGCAAACATGGGCGTATCGTCCAGTGCGGATCGCAGCAGCGCTCCATGGAGAAATGCCGGTTCGGGTGCGAATTGATCCGCAACGGCCGTATTGGGACGGTCCACACGATTCACGGCGCCAACTATCCGAGTCCGTGGGCCTGCGACCTCCCGGAAGAGGATCCGCCCGAGTATATTGATTGGGACATGTGGTGCGGGCAAACCGAGCCGCGTGGTTACCACCCGGACCTCTATGAGCCGCGAGGTGACGGACGGAAATACCCCGATGGCCGGCCGTACGGATGGATTTCGTATACGCCCTATTCTGGCGGTGAGATGACGGGATGGGGCGCGCACGGTCTCGATATCATTCAATGGGCGATGGGCACCGATTCGACAGGTCCGGTCGAAGTATGGGCTGACCTCGACGGCGACTCCGGCCCCGTATCCGTATTCGGCAAAG
>JAHDWY010000435.1 GCA_023384315.1 Candidatus Hydrogenedentota bacterium
ATGGTGTTTTTCGGCCCCGGCAGCGCGGCAGGTTTGGGATAGCGCGCAACGCACTCAATGGCCTTAAACCCCCGGTCGCCGCCGTAAGGCCCTTCCGGCAAGGTGCCGTCGTAGAACTCGAGATAGTTCGGTTGCATGAGGTTAAATCGAATCGCGCCCTTGCTGCCGTGCGCTTCAAAACGCACTTCGTCCTGCACGCCCGTCGCCAGTCGCGACGATTCGAGCGTGCCAATCGCGCCATTCGCCAGCCGGAAGGTGATGATGGACACGTCGTCCACTTCCACCGGCATCTTCTTGGAAGGCTCTTCCTTCAGCGGCCGCTCCTTGATGAAGGTCTTGCCAAGATGCAGCACCTCCGTAAAGTCGCCGACCAAGTGGCGGGTGAGGTCAATAACGTGCGCCCCCAGATCGAATAAGGCGCCGCCCCGGCCGCTCTTTTCCACATCCAATCTCCAGGAGAACGGGCGGTTCGGGTTTACGTAGCCCGCGTGCAGGTAACATACCCGCGCGGAAAAAAGGTCGCCCAGCGCGCCGCTCTCGATGAGTTCTTTCGCGCGCAACAAGGCCGGCACGAAACGGTATTGAAAGGTCATCTGCGTGACGCACTTGGGATGCGCATGGGCCGCTGCCGCCATTTCACGGGCTTCGTCCAGGGTGTTGCACAAGGGCTTGTCCATATATACGTGCTTGCCGCTCTCCAGCGCGGCCAGCAGCACGTCACGGTGAAGATAGTTCGGGGTGCAGCAATCGATGATGTCGATGTCGGGGCGCGCGCACAATTCGCGAAAGTCGGTCGTGCCAAACTCATATCCCCATTCATCGACGGCGCGCTTCCAACTCGCTTCGCTCTGCGTTGCCACACCGGCCAGCACAACCTTCGCCGGGGCGGGATCATAGTAGAAGCCGAGCGAACGATAGGCATGCCCGTGCATCTTGCCCATGAACCCATGCCCGACCATACCCACTCGCAACGTGCGCGTCATGCAGATAATTCTCCCAAGATCTACCCCGAACTGATTTCGTTCCGGCCAAACTACTGGCTCTATTCTGCAGGTGTTCGTCCTATACGTCCCATTGGTCCTATACGTCCGATCACACTTTCCCCAGGACCTTCATTCCACTCCCAAAGAACAGAGCCTCCACGAAATCCTTGCCCAGCCCCAACCGCTCCACTGCATGTTTGATCGCTCGCAGTTCCTCGTACAGGAAACTCGTGAACGTCAGCTTGCCGTGATCGTCCGATATCGACAACGCCCACGGCGTGGGCGTCACGTAGGTATATTGGTCATTGATCTCCACGGACTTTCCCGGCGCGAGCGCAATCGGCGCGTCGGAGCCGTAGAGAATGCGATCCACCGGCACGCGCTGAAACAGATGCTCCATCACTTCCCAATGGTTCACCATGGCCAGGTCAAAATAGAGATTCGGGACGTCCTTCAGCGCGTCGAGATTGCCCAGCGCATTCTTCAGATAGTACGCGCGTCCGATATGCGCCAACACAATCTTTACACGTGGATAGTTCTCCGCGAGTTCGACGATCTGCCGTTGATTCAGCGGATCGGCCAGGCGCGCCTTCCGCGGGATGTGCAGCATGATGATCAGGCCCATTGCATCCGCGATCTCCATCGCCCAACCGGGAAGCATCTCCGGAATCTCGACTTCGTTCACGTTTGCCTTTCGAACGTAATCGGGGTAGGGCTTTAGTCCGCAGAACGTCCCGGATTCCAAATCGCTCTGAAGAATCTCTGCATTGTCTTCGTGCGGATCCAGCAATCGAAGCGGGAAAAACCGCTGGCGGTCGCTCTCCCGGGCGAGGTACTCGTTATTCCGCACGCGGTCGTACCCTACAATGGGCAATCCGAAACACACGGCATAGGTGTCGCGCCCCGGATAGCACTCGGCCAAATCCTGTTCGAGATCATTGTAGTCATAGCGCGTGGTTGGATGACCACCGCAGGAAAACGGATTGCTCTGTGGCACCACGCCTTCGTTGTACACATGCACATGAAAATCGAGAATGCGATCCGGCAGAAACTCCGCAAACTCGACCTCGAAGATCCTTTGATTGCGCTCATGCTTCGTCGTCTCACGCCACATCTAGCATCCCCAAAAGTAGGACGGGAATAATTCCCGTCCAGTCCAAGCAGCAAAAATCTGTTTCATCCCACTCCTTCGAGCCGGAGCCAACGCAAATCACACCACCACCTCAACCGATAACCCTGCATATCGTCCAAACGCCGCCAGCGCATCCACATCCCCATCCATCACCAGCGCGCTATGGTGCGTTCCACCGAGCCGCGAATATTGCTCCAGCCAAACCGCCACGTCGCTGTTCTTCGGCCGAATCCAACCGCGGATGACATCCCGCATGCTCGGGTGCGTGCCGTCGCCGAGCGACTCGACCGGCGCAAGAATCAATGTAAAGGTATTCTTCGGACCCGGCGCGAGATTCACCAGCACGGCTGGACCCGGCGCCGTCGCACAGGTCAATACTGCCGGATTCAAGGCCCCCGCCCAGGGAAAGTCCTTCTCACAGAGCCTCGGCACACCATCAGCCGTCTCTGGATTCACCTCGCCCATGTGCGACAGAAACAGGGCGTTGCCTTTCCAGTCGGGACAGAAGATCTCCGTGAACGTCGTACGCCCGAAAGCACCGTTCAGCGCGCCAACCAATGACGCGGTCAATACGTCGCCCTCGCCGGCATAGCCCATACCGCGCGCCATCGCTTTCGACGCTTCCAGGAAGGGGACCGTGTCGATAGGACCTCTGTTACTGTTGAACGCGCCAAAATTGAAGGTGAAGCTGTCGCATTGCTCGCGTTCCAACAGCCTCCGCAACGCGAGTCCAACGCGAATCGACCGGCGATGCACATCCTCAGGTACATCGACTTCGTGTTGTTGGCAATCGGATTCCAACTCCTGCTGAATGTCATCGTCACCGATATCCGCCGCAATCGTAGCGAGGTCATCCACTTCTCGCTGTACAACCGTCACGCCGAGCAGTGCTTCCAGCAACGTATCCGCCAACGCGAAATCGCCCATCCCGGCAAAGGTCGCGCCGATGCGCATCGTGCGCATGGACCGCAGCAGCCGCGCGGCACACGCGCCGCCCGCGATGGCGCTGGCGCGATCGAGCACGCGGGAATCGGAAAGGTGTCCCGCAACGATTTCGTAGTGGCGCTCGCATCGCCGCAACACCGACGCCAAATCCTGCACCCCGTGCACGCCGTGATTCTGCATGATCCGCGCCGGGTCGGCGTCCAAACCGAAGGAAACGTCCATCGTCGTGTCGAGCAACAGCAACGGCTGTGGCGAGGCGATTAGTGAGTCCGCCGTCTCCAGTGACGGCGAGTACGCGAGATGGAGTGTAACAATCAGATCGACATCCGCCTCGTCGAATACACCGACTGCGGAGGCAACCTCATGTTGCACGCGGCATACATCCGCACGATATACTTCAACACCGCGCGTGACCAACCCATCCACAACGTCTTGAATGAACGGCTCAAACTCGGCACGCAGTTCCGGCATCCGCTCGTCGTAGAGCGCGAGATAAAGCGGCAGCAAACCGATGCGCGGTGTCGCAATCATCTGGACTCCTTGTCGATGAAAAACGCGTTGCCCGCGGGAATGTTTCCGTACACGCGGTCGAACGCGCGAATGTAGTCGTCGTAACACGATTCGAACGGTGAAGCCCAGCGTTTCGCAAGCGGCTTGCACGCAACCACTTTGCCGCACACGACATCCTTACGCAAACCATATAGCGCGCCGCGGGCTGCCGCATAGTCTTCGTCTGCCAATCGGAACACGGGTAATGGAGAAAAAGCCATTGCGATGAGCCGCGGAAAATGCACCCCCTTGCTTGCGCCTCCGCAGAGCACGACGCCGTCGCAGACCTTGTGTCGAACGACCGCCTCGAACACTCGCTTCAGTTCGCACACCATGCCCGCGGCAACCGCGCGCGCCAAGTCTTCTCGGCTCGTAGTGGCGCTCATGCCGAGTACCGCACCCGCTCCGAACGCTTCAACGCTCACCGGATTCGGCTGTCCGTGCCAGGGGATCGCGGTAAGCCCACGAGGGGGAAGCGGCTGCTCGGCGAGAATCTTCTCCGCACGATCGAGCGCGCGGGCGGACTTGCCGCCGATCAACGAAGCCAACGCCCAGTCCCACGCCGCGTTCCCCGACAATAAGGGCTGTACCACGAGCCTTCCCTCTCCCGCGGGATTCGGAAGCACGAGTTGATACGGTGAACCACCGCGAAGCCGCGACGGTAACGCAAAGTTACCCACCCAGGCTGTGCCGAGAGAGCATTGCAGAGGCCGCGTCAACTTGTCCATGGATGCGAGGAATCCCGCTTCCTGATCGATATAGGGTCCCGCGACCGGTATTCCTGCGCCAAGCCCTAATCGACTGGCTACGGAGGAGGAGAGGGGAGACGTCTCATGTCCGACGCGTAACGGCGCGAAAAACGACAGTGGAAGCCCCACCAGATCCAGCGGCCCCTGCGCCACCGTGCCTTTCGCCGCGTCATACCCGCCAATCTGAATGGCGTGTCCCGCATCCTGCCGCCACACACCGGTCAATCGATGCAGAACGTACTCGCCGATTCCGCAATGAAGATTGCCGCTGTGAAAAAGTCCTCCCCGCGTTTCGCGTAACCACAGCAAACGACCCAGCCCGGCCGGTGGTATATCGCGCAGCGCAATCCTGCGCCAAT
>JAHDWY010000436.1 GCA_023384315.1 Candidatus Hydrogenedentota bacterium
GGACGCCTTGATGGCGGGATAGGCCCCGAAAAAGACCCCGACCGCCATGCTGAAGAAGAAAGCCAGAATGATGGCCCATCCGGACGTGTATACGGGGAGCGGCGGGTAGATCTGGCGAATCGTGAAGGTGCCGAGGTAACCCAGCGCGATGCCGATGCTGCCCCCGATGCTGCTGAGCGTGACGGATTCGATGGCAAACTGCATGCCGATATCATGCCGGGTGGCGCCCACCGCTTTCCGGATTCCCACCTCGCGCGTGCGTTCGCGCACGGTCACAAGCATGATGTTCATGATCCCGATTCCGCCGACCAGAAGTGATATCCCCGCGATGCCTGCCAGCATGACCTTCATGGCGGTGAAGATATTGTCCAGTGTGGACAGGATAGACGTCTGGTCGGTTATGGTGAAGTCTTCCGTATAGTCGTGGGCGGCTTTCAGGATCTCCCGGATGGAATCCGCCGCCAGGCCCACGTCCTCAGGACTATTGGCGCGAACGACGATCTGGAATAACTTATCCTCACCGCCGTAGAACATCTGCTGGCCGCTCGGTAGCGGCACAACCACAAGATCGTCCACGTTGATGCCGAGGGTGACCCCTTTGTGCTCCAGGATACCCACCACCGTGTGCTTGGTCCGGTTGATGGAAACGCTCTGGTCCAGCGGGTTCTCGGTGCCGAACAACTCATCCTTCACCTGCGTTCCGATGACGCAGACCTTCGTGTTTTTCTCGATGTCCTGCTCAGTGATGAACCGTCCGACCTCCGCATGCAGGTTTCGCACAGTCTCAAAGGCGGGCGTAACGGCCAAGACCATCGTGTTCCGGCGACGCTCGCCATACTTGACCGCGCCCGCGCCCAGGACCACCGGCGAGACGGCTTTGACGCCCCGGGCTTTCCGGTCGATCTCTTTCGCATCTTTGTAGGTGAGGTTCCGGAAACTCCCGGCGACCAGCGGCATCATGCCGGAGGTTTCCTGTTTGCCGGGCGTGATGATGAGGATGTTGCTGCCCATGCCGGCGAATTCCTTCGCCACGAAGGCTTGGGCGCCTTCCCCCAACGAAATCAGAAGGATGACGGACATGACCCCGATGATCACCCCGAGCATGGTGAGCAGCGAGCGCACCTTGCTCTGGGCCAGCGAATCCAGCGCTATCCGCAGGTATTCGAGGGGGCCCATTACTCCTCCAGGCTCTCCACCACGTTTACGGGGACGCCTTCTTCAAGGGCAGTCAAAGAAATCGACGTGATGATTTGGTCGCCTTGTTCAAGACCGCTGACGATCTCCGTCGTATCCCAGTTCCCGATTCCGAGTGTCACGTCCCGTCGAACCGCGCGACCGTTTTCGAT
The DNA here is from genome assembly GCA_023384315.1 of Candidatus Hydrogenedentota bacterium. GTDB lineage: Bacteria > Hydrogenedentota > Hydrogenedentia > Hydrogenedentales > SLHB01 > JAHDWY01. Next base: position 1,347 of record JAHDWY010000436.1, read on the forward strand.
TACGTACGCGTACTCTTCGCGGATCAGTGCTTCGGTCGGCGCGAAGACGACATCGTCTTTCTCTTCCACCAGCAGGATCACGTCCGCGGACATGCCCGCCAGGAACTTGTCGGCTCCCTCTTCAACGCGAATCCGCACATTCAGCGTACGGCTCAGGTCGGGATTGATGGACACCACGGGTGAAATGAACTCCACAACGCCGGTAAAATCCTCGCCCCGGTAGGCGTCGAGATTGATGCGCGCCTTCTGCCCCAGCCGGATCTCCGCGGCGTTGGCTTCGTCGAATGGCGCTTCTACGTAGCATTTCGATGGATCGACCAATTGCATCAGCGGCATTCCCATGGAGACCGCTTCGCCTTCATCGCTGAATATCTTCGCGATGACGCCACCGAAAGGCGCCTTCACGGAGGCATTGCCCCGCGCCGCTCTGGCTACGGCAACCGCCGCCTCCAGTTGTTCAATGTTGGCTTCGGCCATTCGGATTTCTTCTTCACGGACCTGGTTTTCCCGCTGGCCGGCTTTGGCTGCGGCGAGGCTCTCTTCGGCAACCTTCAGCGCCAGAGCCGCCTTCTCGAAATCGTTTTGACGAATGGCCTTTCCGGCGAGGGGCTTCATGCTCTCGAAGTCTTTTTTCGCCTGTTCGAACTGGGCTTGCGTCTGCGCCACGCGAGTCGCCGCAACCTCAGACCCGATACTCGCGCCCATCTTGGCCTGCTCCAGGCGGGACTGACCGACTTTCAGGTTCGCTTCGGCCAGACGCACCTGCGCGTCCAGTTCGTCGTGATCGAGATCGACAATGACGTCGCCTTCGTTCACATGGTCGCCTTCCTCGTAATGAACCTGCACCACGGTGCCCAGCGACCCGGTAGCTACCATGGAGTCCAGTGACGGTTTGACGGTACCCGAAGCGATGGCCGTGACGGTTTCTTCAACGCGGCCGCGCTCCACAATCGTTGCCGTTACGTCGACAGTGTCTTCCTTGGCCAGCATGTAAGCGACAGGCGCCGCCAGAATCGCCAGGAAGATCAACCAGCCGAGTATCTGAGGTCCCAAACGCCGTTTTCTCGCCATTCGTCCTTCACCAACTTTCCATCGCGGAAACTCATGATCCGTTCCGCGTGTTCGGCGACTTCACGCTCGTGCGTCACCATCACTATCGTATTGCCTTGCGCGTGGAGGTCCGCAAACAAGGCAAGAATGCTCTCGCCGCTCTTCGAGTCCAGGTTGCCCGTCGGCTCGTCGGCAAACAGAATCGACGGTTTGTTTACGAGCGCCCGCGCGATGGCGACTCGTTGCCGTTGACCGCCGGACAACTCGTTTGGCTTGTGATGGACTCGGTCGCCCAACTCCACGGATTCAAGCGTCTCCCGCGCGCGCCGCGTGCGATCCTTCTTCGGGATGCCGTCGTAGAGCAGGGGGAGTTCCACGTTCGCCAAGGCGGTGGTCCTGGAGAGGAGATTGAAATTCTGAAATACGAATCCTATCTCGTGGTTCCGCAATTGGGCCAACCGCGATTCCGTCAACTGGGCGACGGAAGTCCCGTCCAGTTTGTACACTCCTGAAGTGGGGCGGGACAGGCAGCCCAAGATATCCATCAGCGTGGTTTTGCCTGATCCCGAAGGCCCCATAATGGCCACGAAGGAGCCACGAAGAATTGTAAATGAGACGCCACGAAGGGCTTGTACGACGGTCTCGCCCATCACGTAGTGCTTGGTCAACTCTTCTACGACGATAATATCTTTGGTTTTCGTATCGGCAGGCATAGGCGGGGATTCTAGCACATTTATACCGGTAAATTCCGGGCCGGCATCACGGCAGCCAGACGGCGGAGGAATCGGTCGATTCGGCGCCCGATGGCGACCACCGAATGGCGGGACTGCATCACAAGCTCCTAACGCTATAACACCTTACAAACAAGGGCATTCGAAATCGAAGCGTGCCCGGACCGAAATCCATCAAGCGCGCCTCCCAACTTAGACTCGCGCCTGCTCGAACCGGTTTTGCGGGGAATCATGCCCAGAACCTTGGGGACCGAATCGCGCTCACGCTCCGAGGTGAATCAATACGCGGGGGCCGGCGGCACGACGCTTCTCCAGAACCCGACAGTCTGCTCGGGTTCCGGAACTTCGTACTCCACGCCGAGACTTTCCAGCAGCACGCCTTCCGCCAATTCGAGGTCTACTTTCGCCTTTTCAAAGTCGATCAGCGACTGGACTTCCTGCGCCTCCGCATTGGCCAGATCTTCCTGGATACGGAGTACTTCGAAACTGGTCGTCACTCCCAACTTCAACCGCTTCTCTTCCGCGGCCACGTTGGTTTCCTGCAGGGCGCGCGCCTGTTTGCTGCTCTCCACCAGAATACGCGAGGTGCCTACGCTGCGGATAGCCGTGCGAACGTTCAGCGTCAGGTCGGAAATCGTCTTGCGCAGACGCTCCTCGGCCTGCCGTTGCGAAAGATGGGCCTTGGAATAGGTGCCACGGCCCGCACGATTCGGGATTGGGACGGAGCCGTTCAGGGAAAGCGACCAGGAATTGTCGTCTCGCTCCGTAACGCCTTCGAAGACGTCGCTGGACTTTCCGCCGCGCGCTCCTTGGAAGACGCTGCCCGACACATCCAGCTGCGGGAGCATCTCGTTTGCCGCGCGCAAGCGCTCGATTTCCGCGCTGTCGATTTCCAGTTCAGCCGAGTCCATTTCCGGACGGTGCTCAAGCGCGCGATTGATGCTCTCGGTTTCATCGACGTCGAGTTCGGTGGCGAACGGAAGGTCGGTGGGCACCAATTGGGCCGGCGAGAAGTTCTCTTCGTCCCGCATATTCAACAACAGTTTGAGCCGGTCTTCAGCAGCGAGTACCTGAGACCGGGCCGAAATCACATCGCCCTGACGCTGCGCGACACTGGCCTTCGCCTGAACGACCTCAAGAGCGGCGCCCGTTCCGATCTCAAGCCGCCTTTCGTTGATTTCGAGAAGGCGCTCCGCATTCGCCAGCGATTTCTCCCGCACCTCCAGCTGCTGGTGGGCGCCGACAAGATCCCAGTAAGACTTTACGACCTCTGAAAGGGTATTCATCACCTGGGTCATCAACTGGTTCTCGGCCGCCAACCGGTTGTTTTTCGCAATCCGGATCCGCGCGAGATTGGCGCGAGGACCGCGTCCGCGCAGTAAGGGCTGCGTTAAAGTCAGAGTCAGCCCGCCGCTGTACTCGGAAACGAAATTGTTGAAGGTGGACTCTTCATCCGACACTTCCATCTTGAGTTCGTACTGCATGCCCCAGGGAATCTTACCGGACAAGGACGTTTCGGACCGCCAGTTGTCGCTCTCGATCACATACGAGGTTTCTTGCTGCGGCAGGAA
>JAHDWY010000437.1 GCA_023384315.1 Candidatus Hydrogenedentota bacterium
GAACCCGCTGTTCCTGGCATCTGGATGACGCTGCTACCAATGACTCCGCTAGACGCTTCTGTATCGCTTCTCGCCATTCACTTGGTCCATTCGCTCGCCCCGAGGTCTCGAACGCTTTCCCCGTAAGTGCAGTGCAACTGCAAAAAGGAAGACGTGAATGAACATCTATGTTGGCAATCTGTCGTATCAAACCACCGAAGACGAGCTGAAGGCTGCCTTTGAAGCCTACGGCAAGGTCGACACCGCGCGCACCATCGTCGACAAGTACACCAATCAGTCCAAAGGGTTTGGTTTCGTCGAGATGCCGGATAAGGCCGAGGCCCAGGCGGCCATCGCCGGTCTGGACGGCAAAGATCTCGGCGGCCGTTCGATCAAAGTGAACGAAGCCCGCCCGAAAACTGAAGGCGGTGGCCGCAGCGGCGGCGGTTACGGCGGCGGCGGCGGTGGCCGTGGCGGCCGTTCCTGGTAACCCGGCAGCCACTGATAAATCGACAAAATCTAAGGGTCGCGTGGCTCAGATAGCCTCGCGACCCTTGGTCTGTTTAGTGCGGTCAGTAGAAGAATAGGGACAGTCACCTTCTCGTTTCTGAGGTGCTGAGTAACAGAAGTAGGGCCCAAAAACGAAAAGGTGACTGTCCCCATTTTTCGCCGCGAGCACCTAGGCCAGGCTTTAATGCCTACTCGTCCGCCAGCAACTCGTCCATCTTTTCCGACATGAAGAACAATTGCGACGCCGACGCGATTTGCGATGCGACCATGCAGGCTTCAGCCACCTCTTCTTTTGTCGCGCCAGCGCGGATCGCGTCCTTCGTATGGGCTTCGACGCAGTGCTCACACCGCAGGAGCAGCCCGGCGGCCACCGAAATCAACTCCTTCGTCTTCGTGTCCAGCGTGCCTTCGGACTTCACCGATTTGTAGAACGTGAACCACGCGTCCGCGTGCTCCGGCGCCTTCTTGCCAAACCAATACTTCGCCATCGGCGATTTGCTTGTAGCCATCTTATCCTCCCGATCATCATTCAGTATCGATTTCAGTAGCGAATCATCTGAAGCGTATCGTGAAGGATGGACGCATGCAAACGCAACAGCCCGATGCAAAACCTTGACGGATTCTAGTGTCGCCAATTTTTCATGACCCGTAGCGCGCGATCGGCGATACCCGTTTGGTTTTTGTAAAGCGATCCGATGACTCGTGCATTGTCCCAGTCGCGCGAACTCTTACCAATACGAAGTGGGGCGCCATCTATATGCGGGTGAAGACTATACCGTTGTTCCAATTGATCTGGGTGGCAACGCCAATGGCATTCACCTGGATGTTTCCGACGGCACTGAGATGCTGACCCATATCGGTCCAGTACGCGTCAAGATTAGTGCCGGTGATCGTCCCATGTCCGGGTATGGGCCTCTCCCGACAGGTCCACGTGTATGTGTTGCCGTTTTGCAGAATGTCGATGGTCAAGGAATTGTTGGTGGACCAGGCACCCGCGATCATCGGGACCGCCCCCGGCGGCGGCGGAGGAGGGGGAGGGCCGGGATTGCCCGCGTTTCCGTTCGCGTTGTCTCCCGTGGTCACGGGAATCACACAACCGACTGCACCCATCACCAGGACCAGACAAACTGCATTCACAATGAGCTTCAATGGGATGGCTTTGACTGGGCACATACAGGTTTTCTCCATCGTCGTCGGAAGAAAGTACCCAAGTATTGCCCTACTGCTTAAAATTATAATAACAGGAAAAGCGGGAAAGGTCAACGCGGTATCTAAGATGAATATGAGTGAACTCGTGAAGACATCCGACATAATCCGTTCAATGAAACTGTCACCAAATCGGGTCGGGAAGTATTGGAAGCTCCAAACCATGAAAACCTGAAGCTGCCATCATCCAGAAATCTACTAATTCGACAGGACCTACTTGAAAAGCGCAATTACTTCCTGCGCCTTCGTTTCGTAGAGCGCCTGCCACTCGGGTGCGAGGAGGCATTCGGTGACTTCGTAGCCGCCTTTGGGGTATTCAAACGCGGGCGGGCCATAGTGGATGTAGCCGTTGGTGTAGGCGGCCATGTAGGTGTGTTCGAAGGGCGACGCGTTCTTCACGTTCAACCCGACCTCGACCAGCACTTCCGCGGGGGACGTGACCAGCACGAAGTCGCCGATCTTCACGCCCATGATCTCCGTCGCGACGGTCGGATCGCCGGCGTCGCTATTGATCTTCTTGTGCCGTTCGAGCGTTGCGATCTTGTCCTGGATGCGCGCGAGTTTTTCCATGGACTCGATGTTGCGCAGGTACTTGTCGATGTGCCCGCGGTTCCACGCGTCGAGTCCGGACAACTCGTCGGTGCCGAGCATCTCCGATTGGAGATAGCGGTAGGAGTAGTAGGAGGGATGCTCGGGATTGAGTTCGTACTGGAGGTACAGGGGCAGGAACATGCGGAAGTTCAGGCTCGTGCCGCGCAGTCCGCGGAGCAGGTCCGACTGCTCCGCTTCCAGCTCCGCGATGCGCTCGTCGAAATCCGCCTTGCGCGGCAGGTCGAGCGTCTCGGCGATGACTTGGAGCGTGGCGTCTTTCGTTTCGATCTGGCGAACGGCTTTCAACGTGCTCAATCCCAACATCATGCCAAGCGGCTGCGAATCGCGCGGACGGTGCGGGTCTTTGTACAGGATCGACGTGATGTCGCCGCCCGCGCCTTGCAGGAACAGCGCCATCGCTCCTTCGAGATTCTCTTCGATCACCGTCGACGCAAAGCCCGGGAAATCCGCCGTCACGCCGCCGCGCGGCACGGTGATGTAGGGATGACACGCAAAGTTGTAGACCACCGCCAGCGGCGTCCCGTCCATCCGGTCAATACGCAACACGCCGATCTCCGGATCCATGATGCCGACGCCAACGACCTCGTCGTCAGGCGGACAGGGGTTGCTATGGCGAATGGTCCAGGCTCGTCCATCCTTCAGTTGAAGTGTACGGTTCATCGAGATTCGGTCTTCGTGTCCCGCACCCGCGCCAGTCTTCACCGGAACCATGTTCTCCTGCGCCCGCCGCACGGCATCGAAGGCGCGCGCCACCTGCTCCTCCGGTTCGCAGATGAAATCGAGAGGCGGATGGTTGTGCGACGCGTTGACGAGCACGCGATCGCCCGGAATGCCTAGTTCGCCCTCGATCCGTGCTCGCAGTTTCGGCAGGAAGTCGTCCCCGATCTCGCCGATTCCGCCGATGGCCGTCACGTCCATCGCCACGATGACCAACTGCGTCGCGCCATCATCCAGCACCAACGCCTTCGCATACACGGGATCGTTGATCCGCACGCCCTCCGCGTCCGTCGAGATGTCGCTCTTCGCCACCCCGGCCTGAAGGGTGCCCGCACTTGCCGGGCCAACTGCAATCACCATGCTCGCTATCCATGCGAGGCAGACCGAAATGTACCGTAAGGTCATGCGTCAAGTTCCTTCTATTTCGTTCGGGTCCGTTCTGCGGTCCATAGTCTCGGAACGCATCCGACAGTACCGAATACGAACCCATTTGGCAACGGACAAGCACTCGGGACACGGGAATTGCGTTCGGTGCAGCGATTCCATCATATTGAATGCAGGTTTCAAAGGCGAATCCCCTCGAATGCTGGAGCACGCTCGATGACTCGGAAGTGGCAGGTGTTGTTCGTTTGCGGTTTTGTACTGATGCCGTTCGGCTTTGCGAGTTGGCCTCCAATTTCGGATGTCAACGCGTGGAGCGAGAGCACCGAACTGGCGGGTTCCAAGGTCATGGTCGAATTCAGCCTGTCCGGCGACAGTATCTCTGAAGAAACCCCCGCCTACGTTTTCATCCGGTATCACAAGAGCCCGGATGGCCCCTGGCGGCTGTTGCCGACCACTGAACTGGGTGGCAATGGCGCGGGCATCGTATCGGAACCGGGCACAAAGAAAGTGATCTGGTGGGGCACGCAGGAGAACGATTTCGATGATCTGGAAACGGTCGAGTTCAGTATTCGCGCGATTCCCATGGTGCGCGTGCCTGGGGGCGAATTCGCACTGAAAAGCCTGCCGGGTATCGGGCGCGACGAGTCCGGACGGCACCAACCGCAGTCAAACCTCCCAACCTACTACATCGCCCGGCACGAAACGACGGTTGCCATGTATGTCGACTATCTGAATGAAAACGGACCCGGCCTGGTCGGATACAACCCGAAGATGGAAAACGCCGAACGATGTGGCATTCTTCGTGGAGAAGATGGCCGCTACAGCATTGCGCCGGGCCGCGAGAACTATCCCGTGACCTACGTGTCATGGTACGACGCGACCGGCTTTCTCCGATGGTGCGGGCTTCGTCTGCCCACGGAGTCCGAATGGGAGAAGGCATACCGAGGTGGGCTCTATCTGGACGGCGACGCGACGAAGCAGGTGCCCAACCCAAACCCGGAACGGCGTTACCCCTGGGGCGACGACGCACCTGACGCGGGCGGTACGTTCCGGTGTAACTACGACTCCGACGCGGATGGTTATTCCGGCACCGCGCCCGTAGCCAGCTTCGCGGCGTACAGCAGTCCCTACGGTATCTACGACATGGCCGGCAACGTGAATGAATGGACCCTGGACTGGTACACGACATCCCATCACGCCGGACTCGACGGCTATCGCGTGGTGCGTGGCGGGTCCTGGCTTGATGTACCCGAGGGCGTCGATGGCGTCACGGGCGCGACCAT
>JAHDWY010000438.1 GCA_023384315.1 Candidatus Hydrogenedentota bacterium
GGATACACAGGCGGGACGCCTGTGCTCCTTATGAACCAAATATCCACACCAACCGTTTTGCCATTTGGTCATTCGAATTTGTTTCGGATTTCGAAATTTGGATTTCGAATTTAAGGTATGGGAGGACACACGCATGATGGTAGCGACTGAAGACGCAATCCGTATCCGCGGCCTGGAGAAAAGCTTTCCCGGGTTTCACCTCGGCCCGCTCGATCTGAACGTGCCGAAGGGCGCCATCTACGGCCTCATCGGCGCGAACGGCGCGGGCAAAACGACGACCATCGACCTCATCATGGGCATGGGCGCGAAGGAGGCCGGCGACATCCACGTGTTCGGGTTCGACCACATCCGCGACGAGGTCGAAATGAAGAAACGCGTCGGCTACGTCAGCCCCGACCTAAACTTCAACGCATGGGGCACGGTGCGGCGGCTCATCGGGTTCATCCGCGCCTTCTACGCCGACTGGGACGACACCTATTGCGCGGAACTGCTGGACCGCCTGAAGATCGGGTGGACGGACAAGATCGCCACCTTGTCCTACGGGTCGCGCACGAAACTCGCGCTCATCGTCGCGCTCGCGCACCGGCCCGCGTTGCTCCTGCTCGACGAGCCCACCGCCGGGCTCGACGCCATCTCGAAACGGGAACTCTTCACCGAACTCCTCGACGCCGTCCAAGACGAAGAACGCACTGTGCTCATCTCGTCCCACAACCTCGACGACCTCCAACGGTTCACCGACCACATCGGCATCCTCCACCACGGCAAACTCCTTGTCGAAGGGTCCACCGCCGAACTGGTCGAACGCTACCGCCTGGTCGACTGCCTCTCTCGAGACGGCCAAATCCCCAAGACCACCGAAGGCCTCATCGTCCAACGCCACGACGGCGACCGCTGGCGCCTCCTCGTAGACAGCACCCAACACCCGTTGGAAGCGCTCGAAGCCCAAGGTCTCACGGAGATCACAGCGACGCCGGTGACGCTGGAAGAACTCTTCGTGGGGCTGGTGAAGGAGCGGTGAGGGAATGGACACTCGGTTCCTGTTTTGGTTTGCGCGGAAGGCTTGGCTAGCGTTCGCATTCGCGTTTTTCGCTGGCACGTCGGCAATCAGCGAGCGCACAGGCAGCACTTTCAACTCGTTGTTTGCGATTGTGTTTGCGTTCGTACTCCTGCCGGTTTTCGTCTTGACCTCGGCTTACCGTGCCCTCTACATGTTGCCGGTCGCGCGCCGCCGCGTGGCAAACTGCTTATGGCTACTCAGCACGATGATGGTACCTCTGCTTTTCATCACGGGGCAGGTCTCGGGATATGTGATTGCTTCAAAAGGCGGTCTTTCTATCTCCACAACACCGCTCATTTTGGTGAAGCACGCTGTACTTGCCTTTGGGGTGGTCGCTTCTTTCTCGCTAGTCGGTACAATGGAGCGTCTAACAAGAGCCAAAACGGCTCGCTCATCAACTGGGGTGCAAACGGCGCTCGTTCTTGGTTGCCTTTTGCTGCTAGCCATACCGTGTGCTATGGCGTGGCTTCTCACGTCGAGCGCCGCAGAGACTACGGTTGCCGAAGCTATTGGACTTATCACGTCGCCGGTCTTTCTCGTCCTTTCGTACTTCGCCGCGGAGTCCACTTGGTTGCCGAGGCAAGCTAAACCGATGCGGCGAGCCAATCGCCCTCGCGGTTCAGCCACGGAAGAACTCACTTCAGCGTCGACGAGCAAAACTACGGCTCTCGTTCGACACTTCTGGTCGGGCTTCGTCGTGTTCGGCGCGATTCCATGGGTGTTTGCTCTTTTTGCTCAAATCGCGCTGCGCATGGTCGAGGAATCACCGAAGCCTGATCCCACCACCACTGATGAGGCGCAGGTTTTTGCACTTACGGTTGTGGCCTTACTCATAAGCACGATGGTTTTGGCATTTTCAATTCCAAACATGCGAACTATGCGCATGCTACCCGTATCACGTGTCCGCTTGGCATGCCTGCTGCTGTCGATGCCTGTGGCAATGTACGTCTTCACGCTCGTTGTTGTACCGATTGGCGTAGTCGTATTTGGTTGGCCGCTTATTCCGACGATGATCCTGGTAGCCTTTTTACTCAGCGTACATCTTCTACTTCTCAACGTACTGCTAGTCCGGGGCTATAAGGCGGGCGTGGCAATCGCGATGCTTACCTTTCCGATCTTCTTTGTTGCAAGCATTGCGACGGACTTGAGTCCCACGGATTTGTTCATCCCAGCAATTGTATTGACGGTCCTGGCATTCGGCAGTACGTACTACCTCATCGGAAACAGCTCGAGAATCTACCAGCGGAAGAGCCCCTTGGAGGAAATCATCGCTATGAGACAGCCGCAATGATGGTCGGAGTGGACGCAGCGGATTGGCGCGGGATGTTCTCCTGCGGAGGTGACAAGCATGGAAATAACGGCACCATGTAGCGCAGGCGTCCCGCCTGCATTCTTCGGCGTACCACCGAACCGCCGCGAACCGTTGCAGGCGGGACGCCTGCGGTACATCGGAGAGCCCATGCATTGCGGTGGTTCGAACGCTCGTTTCCTTTGTGCACCTCGTGACTTCGTGGCGGAGGTCGAATTGTCTTGTCCAGGCGTTGGCGCGGGGGATAGACCATGAGAACTGATGCGACCCCAATCCCGGCGGGAACGCGTCCCAACAGCATGGAACCATTCGACGCGCCGCCCGGCGAATGGCTGGCGTCGGGCCGGGCCATGTGGGAATTGGCGAAGTGGCTGGTGAGCCGGGATCGGCGAATGGCATCGATGCTCATCTTCTTCGTCGTTCCAGGTGGCAATGCGGGCATTTTTATGGGTGGATTTCTTGCCGTACTTTGGTCCGCGTTGATTCTTGGTCGCGTTTCGAAAAAGGAGGCGGGGGCAGCGCTCGCGATGCTCCCCCTATCGTCCCGGCAGAAGGCGAACCTTATCTGGTTTATAACCGTCTCACTCGCGCCCCTTCTTTACGCGGCGTTTCAGTTCCTAGTTCGAACAGCCGCCCTGGTGATAGGCGAAGGATCGTGGCAATGGATTGCACAAGTGGTCCCGGAGAGTGTAATCGCGATGGGGCTGGCAACTGTGATCCCTTTCGCAACATGGCTCTCACCTCGCGAGGACTCGCCAAGCGACGCCTGGTCCGGTCTGACTTCGATTCGAGGCTGGCTCAGCACCTTTGCCTTTGTTGGCGCAATCGTTGCGGGGTGGATCTTTATGAGGAGTGAAACGGGCCTCTTCCTGGCGTACGCGGGGATGGTCTGTGTTTCGACAGTACTCGTCGCGCTTTCGTACCTTCTCGCACCTCAAGTGCTGGGATTGGGTACTATGCGGTTGGCACCAGCCTTAGCGTTTCCAACGTTTGTCTTCGGACGGGGCTCCTACAAAAGGCGGTCCGCCTTCATGTTCTTCGGGCTGTGGCTGGACTGTCTGGTTTCCGCGAACCTGTGTGTGATCGGCGTCGCAGTGTTGATCCCCGTGTACGCCCATTTCAAGACCGTAGTCTTCGATTACGACGCACGAACTTTCGACCTGTTTCTACCCTTCGTCCTGGTCCTCACGTACACAGTGCGGTTCAAGGATATGGATTACCGGGTCATTCGATGTTTGCCCTTGCGCCGCTCGCGGCAGGCGTTGCTCGTGCTTTCTTTGGTTTTGCCATTCGTACTTCCCGTGTTGGCGGCTTTAGTCGCGGCGTCGCTCTATTTGGGATGGCCGGTCGCCAACACGGCCGCTTGCGTAGCAGCCCTCGGGGGATGTTGTGCGGTCGCGTTGCCGTTGATCAAGACAATCGGACAACATTCTGGCGGGATCATCGGCGGAATCCTGGCGATGCCCCTGGCGCTTGCCTTCTGGCACTGGCAATCGCCTTGGGCCATGGGATTCTACATTCCATACACCATCCTCCTGTGGTTCGGCGCGTACGCCTACCTGTACCAAAACCTCTGCGGCGACGGCTCGCTGTACAACAAAACGGACGACTTTGCCGACATGATGTTGGGACGAGGGTAGACATGTTGCGAAGCGAACACACAGGAGCGCCGAGAATCGCACCGTTGGCGCAGAACGCACGACGGCCCGCGTATGAAACGACGATAACCGCGACAGAGAAACGCCAGCAGGCGCATGAAACGGCGCTGAGAATTACGCCCATCCCACTGCATTCGCCAAAAACGGCGCTGAAGGCGCCGCGCGACCCTAGCCAGGGGCAGAACGAAGTGGCGCCCCTGGTAAGGTGCCGTCCCCTATTGGAGCCCCGTAAGGGCGAAAGTAGGCGAATTGGCGAAGACGCTGAACCCGAACGTGTTTCGCCCTTACAGGGCTTCGTGGTGGGGTGCGCGCGCGATCCAGGGGCGTTGCCGCTGGCTAGGGTTGCTGCACGCCTTCAGCGTGCCGGAGTGGCATGCGGAGAGTCTTGGGTGGGCGACGAGGTAGACAGGTGATGCCATTGCAACGGAGAAGCACGGATATGACGCATCGCGAAGCGCAGGAAAGGCATCGTGTGCGGAGGGTTCTGGATCGGGTGCTGGTTCGCAAGCGTCTTGATTTCCGTGCTGATGTTCGCCACGGATTCCCTCTGGAATCGGTGCAAATCTGTGAAATCGGTGGACAAGAAATGTACTTGTTGCGCGCTTTCAGCGCTCACACGAATGGGACCTTACCAGACCCAGGCCATGCCGCTGGCG
>JAHDWY010000439.1 GCA_023384315.1 Candidatus Hydrogenedentota bacterium
GCGTCGGGGTAGGTGCCCTTGATGTCGTCGAGGGACTTGCCCAGGAACTTCATCTCCGCGACCTTTTCGACGCAGACGACCAGGCTGTCCACCCCGTAGCCGCAGTAGGCGTAGGTGCCGTCCTCGCGTTTGACGTCGCGGGTGAAATGGGCGTTGCGGGTCTGGGTGCCTACCCCGCCTTCGGTGTAGCGCAGCCCGCGAAATTGGGAATCGCACTCGACGAATCCGTTGATCCCGAAGATCTGGCTTTCCTGGTTGACAGGCCCTTCAAATTCGTCGGGCATGATCCAACTGTTGATGAAATCGATGCTCATGCCGTTGTCAAAGGTGACCTTGACCTGCACGGCATCGTAGGCGTCCATGTTGTATTCGGTGCGGAGTTTGACCTTCTGGCCGACGGCATACAAGCTGACCGGCTTCACCCCGAAGTATGCAATGAAGAGATCGGTCCAGTGACACCCAACGTAACTGAAGGGGTCGCTGCGTTCCGCCCATTTTCGGAAGACTTTCGTGGAGATCTCCAAGGGCTCTTCGAGGATCGCGCGGCCGTAGATGGGCGTGCCGATTCGTTTCGAGATGTCGTCGCGGATGCGCAGATGATCCGGGTCGTATCGCTTGTGCATGTCGACGCCGACGAGACGATTCGCCTTCTTGGACGCCGCGATAATGGCATCCGTCTCGCCGGTGTCGAGGGTGAGCGGTTTTTCGCTGATGGCGTGGGCCCCGCGTTCGAGCGCGGCAAGGATAGGCGCGGCATGCAGATCGTCGGGCGTGGCCACAGCCAGGATATCGAGGTCGGGGTTCGCATCGAGGAGATCCAGCCAGGGTGTCTCGCCGTGGTAGGTCTGGAAATCCATACCGAGTTTGCCGTACTCGTCGCGTTTGGCCTGCCCCGTCTTCTCGGTCCGCGTCGCGAGACCGACGAACTGGACGTCGATGTCCCCGAGCTTGCGGGCCATGTTGTCGAGACCAAGACGGCCGAGCCAAGGGGCGAGCCCGAACTTCTCCAACTGGCAATAGGTGCGAAGATGCACGTCTCCGCCAAACATCCCCGCGCCGACCAATCCGATTTTAATCTGCCTCTGCACGAACTCCTCCTACGTAAGTTGTCGTATCATCAAACGCGGTACCGTGCCGCACGATCAGGTGGCGCCCTCCAGAAGCGACGGTGCTTGAACCGGCGACTCCCCTCCCGGGGCGGGAGCGTCGGGCGGCAGGGAAATCTGAATGCTCATGCTGGAGCGCGCCTCGTTCACGAGGTCTTCAATTATCTGTTGTTTCTTGCGCTGCACCATGGCATTGGAGAGCCGCTCCTTCAGTTCTCCTTCCAGGGGAGCCGTCTTGCGGTCAGTGACTTTCATGATGTGCCAGCCGACGCGGGTCTTGAATGGCTGGGAGACTTCGTTCAAGGGCGAGTCGAACATGCGCTGATCGAATTCCGGTCCGAGGATCCCCCTGGTCGCACCCTGGATCACTCCGCCGGTCTCCCGGGTCCGGTCATCGTCGGTGACTTCCTTCGCGACCGACGCGAAGTCTTCGCCATCCTGAATGCGCTTATAGGCTGCGTCGATCTTCTCGCGCGCCTGCTCCGAAGCGGCGGGATCGTCGCCCTGCACGCGAACCAGGATGTGGGCGATATCCGCGACGTCGAACATATTCTTCGCTTCCAGATTGTCGTACTCCGCCTGGATATCCTCGTCCGTTACGGTCACGTCCGAGGTTTTCATCTGGCTGAATTTGCGAGAGACGAGGCGCATGCGGGTCAGGTTCTCAACCTCTTCCATCGAGATCCCTTGCTTCGCGATGAACTCTTCCATGGTGGCGCCGTCCGGCAGTGCGGCCGCGTTGCGTTCGATCTCCGCCTTGACTTCCTCGTCGGTTACATCCACACCGGCCTCTTTCGCGAGCACGTACAGAACTTTTCCATCGACCATCGTGTCGATGATCTTCAGTTTCTCGTCCTGGCTGATAGGCTGTTGAGCAAGGCGTTCCGGATCCTTGATGCCCATGTTCTGCGCCTGGGCCACGCGCGCTTGCACGATCGCGGTGAGCGCCCGTTCCAATTCCGTTCGGGTTATGGTCTCGCTGTCGCCGATCTGCACGACGATTTCGGGATCGTTCTTGGCTTGGGCGAATGCGACCGAGGCGGACAGCAGCGACGCCAAGAGGACACAAATAGAAGCGACTGAAAACCTGTACATGAGTGGGTTCTCCAAAGAATAGTATCCGCCCCGTCGCAGTTGAACGCTTCCGGTGACGAGACTTCCCTGAATCGTAGCAGACCTGAATGATAGCGGCAACGTGACCCGAGCGGCGCAAGTTTAAAGCGTGACGGTCTTGCCCGTCTCAGCGGACCGGTACACGGCCTCGATGATTTCGACCGATCGCCTGCCTTCGCGACCATCGATGGTTGGATTGCGGCCTTCCCGAATGGCATTGACGAAGTCTTCGATCTGGCGGCGATGCCCTTCATGCTTGAGGCTGGCGATGGGGTCGCTGGCGCCCGAGCCGAGGGTGTCCCCCTTGATTCCCGACAGTACGCCGGCGTCTTCCGGCGCCTCCGTGGCGAATTGCCACGACTTCAGTTCGCCGTCTTCGAGAACGGCGCTGCCTTGCGTGCCATGAACCTCGACGCGGGCGGGATGGCCGGGCCAGATTGCGGTGCTGCCTTCGATGACGCCCATAGCGCCGTTCTCGAAGGTGAGCATGGCGCAGGCGAGATCCTCGACTTCGATACCCGTGTGGCCGACAAGCGCGGTCTGGGCGGTCACCGTCTTTACCGGGCCAAAGAACCAGAGCAACAAGTCAATCTGATGTATGCCCTGGTTCATGAGACAACCACCGCCGTCGAGCTTGCGCGTGCCGCGCCAGGCGCCGCTATCGTAATACTCCTGGGAACGGTACCACTTGATGTAGGCATCCCCCAGCACCAACTTGCCGAAGCGTCCGGCATCAAGGGCCTTCCGAATATTCGCGGGACCGTCGGCATAGCGATACTGAAAGATACAGCCGAGCTTCACGCCGGCATCGTCCACCGCTTTGATCACGCGATCGATGCGTTCCGTGGTGACTTCCAGGGGCTTCTCGGCAAGGATATGTTTGCCGGCTTTAGCGCATGCTTCCGCAATGTCCGCGCGCAGGCCACTGGGGACGCAAAGGCTGACCGCCTGGATATCGTCGCGCTTCAGCAGTTCCTGATAGTCGGTATAGGTTTCCGCGGGGTATTTATCCGTTAACTTCTTGGCGTTCGCTTCCACGACATCGGACACGGCAACGAGTTTCGCGCCAGGTATGTCCGTGATGCTTTGCGCGTGGATCGGCGCAATTACGCCGCAACCGATGATACCTATGCCGACTTCAGTCATGTGAACTTCTCCAATTCGTTTTCACTTGTGGAACGGAGCGAGTTACCCCGCAATGAATTGCGCAGAATCGTCACGCAGGATTAGCCTTTTATGATGCAGGCCCCGCCCGCGAAATTCAAGTCTCGAGTCCGCGAGCGGGGCAGGAACACTGCAAGAGGTGCTTGGTAAATGGATGCGTACGGGAAGTATTTTA
Source organism: Candidatus Hydrogenedentota bacterium (assembly GCA_023384315.1). Taxonomy (GTDB): domain Bacteria; phylum Hydrogenedentota; class Hydrogenedentia; order Hydrogenedentales; family SLHB01; genus JAHDWY01. The sequence continues at coordinate 3,559 of JAHDWY010000439.1, forward strand.
GTTTTGTACGGCGCGCTCGATGGCGCGGCCGCCGGCTTGAATGTCCCTACCGACACCACGGATCGTGTTGCAACCGGCAACATGAACTACAATGATCACGGCCAGTATCATCCACCCTGCTAAATACGCGAAACGCTGAATCATGATTCGAGCCTCCAGGCTGCCTCCGACTCCGTCCATCACGGCAACTGCAACAACGGTTTAGATGTTCGCAAAATTGGTCACCAGTAGCTGAATTGTACCATCTTGCGGGAGGAATTGTCGCGCTGTGGCGGTGCACTCATGCTGGTTTTGACATCAAGTGAATTCGGGGCGGAATACAGTTTGGTCCGGCGGGACGAACCGCCGGAGCACAGGACCGGATTCAACTGCCGGGAGTTTCGATGTGACGCGAATTGGGCGCAGTGCGGCAATCTTCACGATTGCGTTGACGTTGGCCGCGTGCAACGGGCAAGGCAGCCGGAGCAGCGGGCCATTTGGGGCAACGCTCGAGCCGTCAAGTGACTCGGTCTCGTATGTCCACTTCGCCGAAGTGCTTGCGCGCTACATCGACGGCCAAGGGCTGGTCGATTATTCGGGCCTGAGAGAGAACCGTGCAAGCCTCGACGCGTTCATAGCGGATCTAGCGGAACTCAAGCCCGAAGCCAGCGCCGCGTGGAGTGAGCCGGAGAAAATCGCCTTCTGGCTCAACGCATACAACGCGATAACGCTGGCCTCGGTCGTCGACAACTATCCTATCGAGCCGAGCCTTCTGCGCCGTTTCCTCTATCCCGAGAACAGCATTCGTCAGATCCCCGGGGTGTGGACGGAACGTGAGTGGATCATCATGGGCTCCCGGTATACGCTGGACGCTATCGAGCATGAGGTGCTCCGTGTCGAATTCGAGGAGCCGCGGATCCACGCGGCGATGGTGTGCGCTGCGATGGGGTGCCCCCCGTTGCGAAATGAGCCCTATACGGGCGGTTTGTTGATTGCCCAGCTAAACGACCAGATGAGGCGCTTTCTCGCGCACGACGATAAATTTCGCATCCGCCGCGATACGGGTATCGTTTATCTCTCGCCCATCTTTCGTTGGTTTGCGCAGGCGGGCGGGCCGCCGGCGGTCCATAGGGGGCGCGGT
>JAHDWY010000440.1 GCA_023384315.1 Candidatus Hydrogenedentota bacterium
CCGGGGCACGCCCGAATTTTCGGAGTTGTCCCAGAAGCTCTACGGCAGCGCCGGCGACGTGTTTCATGCGGGCGATCCCACGCTTTTCGATCTCGCCACGATGTTGACCGAAGCCCTGGAAAACATCGACCGGAGTGCGCTCTCCCAACAGGAGGACCGCACCATCAGCGGGGAGGACGCGGTCGCCATTCTTCAGCAGCGGATGCGCGATTACTTCCACGACGCGGATCGACGCGTTCGGGTGCGCCTGAGCGACGGCATCGTGGCCGACGCTGCCGCCGGGTCCGACTACATCAAGATCCGCAAAGAGGCCCGGTTCAGCCAGCGGGACCTGCGGCTGCTGGAGATTCACGAAGGCTGGGTACACGTGGGGACCACGCTGAACGGCCTCAACCAGCCAGTTTGCACGTTTCTGAGCAAGGGGCCGCCGTCCTCAACGGTAACCCAGGAAGGCTTGGCGATCATCGCGGAGATCCTGGCCTTTGCATCCCATCCGGCACGTCTGCGGCGGTTGACGAACCGGGTTCGGGCGGTCCATATGGCGGAGTCCGGGGCGAACTTCGTCGAGGTTTTCGAGTTTTATCGCGCCCAGAACTTTTCCGATATCGAGAGCTATACCAACACGGTCCGCGTTTTCCGCGGAAGCACGCCCGACGGCGCGCCCTTCACGAAGGACATCTGCTACAGCAAAGGTTTCGTGCTGGTTTACAACTATCTGCGCCTGGCCGTGACGCGGGGTATTCCGGAGCGCATCCCCCTCCTGTTTTGCGGTAAGGCCACACTGGAGGATATCCGGACGCTTGCCGGTCTCGTGGACGAGGGGTTGGTCGCGGCGCCGAAGTATCTCCCGCCGGTCTTCGCCGATCTGAACGCATTGGTCAGTTGGATGTGCTATTCGAGTTTCCTCAACCGCCTCAACCTCCAGCGGATCGAGGCGGACTACGCGCAGATCCTTTGATTTCCGCGGGAACAGGTCGTATGGGACCGATAAGACGAATAGGACTTTGTCCAATCCCCGCATCGATTTGCGCTTTGAATTCTCCGTTTGCTATGCTTCCCCGTTCGTGCCCTACAACCGCCTGGGTACCAAACCGTCAATTGTGAGGAGGTGAATGCATTGAGAACGTACGAAGCGCTCTACATCGTCAAGCCGGATGTGCAGGACGATGAGATCCAGACGATAGCCAAGGATGTGGAATCCCTTGTGACGACCAATGGCGGGACTATCGTGCGCTCGGAAATCTGGGGCAAGAGGAAACTGGCCTACGAGGTAAAGAAACAGACCGAAGGAGTTTATGTGCTTCTCCGGTTTGAATCGAGCCCGGAATTTGTAGGCAAGCTCGAGAACCATTTTCGACTGTCCGAAAACGTCATCCGCGACTTGGTCGTGTACTTCGATCCGCAGACCTTGCGGCTCGAGGAAGAGCAAAAGCAACGTGTCGAAGCGGAGATCCGCAACAGCGCGGCGAATCGCGATCGCGACGACGACGATGATGACGACGACCGCCGGCCTTCCCGAGGCCGCCGCCGTGATGACGACGACGAAGACGACGAGTAGACCTGAACCGGAAAGGAGACCGACCCCATGTCCGATCTGCGCATGCCGGATCTGAACAAGGTGCTTCTGGCAGGGAGACTGACGCGCGATCCCGAACTGCGGTATTTGCCGTCGGGAATGCCCCTGTGCAAGTTGGGTTTGGCGGTTTCCCGCTTCTATAAGACGAAGGAAGGTGAAAAGAGGGAAGATACTTTTTTCATCAACGTCACGGTTTGGGGTAAGAGCGGCGAGTACTGTAACGAGTACCTTCGCAAGGGCCGGCCCGTTCTCGTGGAAGGGCAGTTGCGCAGCAACGACTACACGGACAAAGAGGGCCAGAAGCGAACCGGTTTCGAGATCAGCGCCGAACGGGTCCAGCAATTGGACTGGGAAGACCGAGGCGGATCGGCGACTTCGCGCCCGCAGCCGCGTGAAATCGAAGAGCCGATGCCGGAAGCGGAAGACGACATTCCCTTCTAGGCATCCGACAGGAGAAAATGGTTATGGCAAGAATGATGGCAAAGGCCAAATCCCGGGCCCGCAAGAAAAAGAAGAAGGCCCTTTCCCGCAACAAGGTGTGCCGGTTGACGGTGGACCGGGTTGTCTATATCGATTACAAAGACGTGGGCATGCTTAAGCACTATGTGACCGAGCGGGGAAAAATCATACCGCGCCGAATCACGGGAGCCACGGCACGGCACCAGCGGATGCTGACCAAGGCGATCAAGTTGGCCAGACAGATCGCGCTGTTGCCCTACGTCGCCGATTAGGGGCGGCGGGCCGGGCCCATCCCGGGAACCTGGGGTATGCTGCAGTTCGCGCTGATATGGGCGGGTCTTCTCGCGTTGGGGGTGGCCCTGTATCCCATTTCGGTTGGTATGTATCCCATACCGGCGGCAGTTCTTGCCGCGCGCAACCGCTGGAAGCACACCCTCGCCATACTGGTCGCGGCGGGCCTGACTCCCACGATCAGCATTGTTCTGCGCTGGGTCGTCCTGCCAGCGGGAGGTGGTGAGGATGCGCCGGATCCGGGAGCCGGCGCCTTGGCACTGCTCACGGCGGGTTCTACACTTGAATACATTGCGTTTGGACTCGCGGGCGTGCTTGCAGGTGTAGGCATCGCTCGAATGTGGTCCTACGGCCGGCTCGTCCATGTGTTAACGGCCTATGTCTTTGTTCTCATGGCCTTGAATTTTCTCACGGCTTGGGACGCATGGACAAGCCAGGTGGGCGCGATGGCGGAAAACCTCCGCGTGGCGGTGCATCAGCAGGCCGGACAGACCGGCAACGAACCGGACCCGGACCAACTGAACCTAATCACGTGGCTGGAAGCGCATGCCGGGTCCCTCGTCTTCGGTGCGAATTATGCCGCCATCTTTATGGTGTCCTGCATGTTCGTCTCATTGACGCGGTTCATCCTTCGGACGCGGTTTGGCGAGGCCGGGCCGCAAGGCACGTTTACGCAGATGCGTCCGCCGGACTGGCTGGTGTGGTTGGCCATCGTATCGGCTTTGCTGTGCCTGGCCTATCAGCGTTGGCCGTCGCATGCGTTGAGCGTGGTCGCGTGGAACAGCGCGGTGGGTCTGGCAGCGATTTATTGCGTAAACGGACTTTCGATTTTCTTGTACGCCGTTCACGCGTTTCGACCGAATCTGTTGATATTCGTTTTGATCGTATTTGTGCTAATCAATGTCGGCGCGATGCCGCTTCTCATGTTGATCGGCTTGTTCGATACGTGGGGCGACTACCGCCGGAAAATCGATGTGTTCGTCGCGGCTCGCGAAAAAAAAGACGGTCCAAGCGACGATCGAATGGTATAGTACGTAACACTCGTCCAATCGGCCGCCGCACGTTGCGCGGCCACGTGAACGAGAGGAGGACACCGTGAAGGTTATCCTGTGTGAGAACGTGCCCAACCTGGGCGAAATGGGCATGACGGTCAAGGTGGCCGACGGCTATGCCCGGAACTACCTGTTGCCGCGAAAACTTGCGGTGAGCGCCGACTCGAGCAGCGCCAAGCAAATCGAGCATGAGATGCGCATTATCCGCAAGCGCGAGGAGAAGGTCCGCGCCGAGTTGGCCGAGGTGGCCAAGAAGCTCTCGGGCGTGACGGTTGAGATTAAGGCGAAGGCTGGGGCAGAAGACCGCATCTTCGGGTCCGTCACAACGGGGCAGATCGCGGAGGGCCTTCGGAAGCACGGCTTCGCGGTGGACCGTAAAGCGGTTACGCTCGAGGAGCCGATCAAGTCTCTGGGCATCTACACGGCGAATGTCCGGCTTATCCGCGGCATCGATGCGCCAGTCAAGGTTTGGGTGACCAAGGAAGAGACTGAAGAAGATCTTGCTGCTGCAGCGCTGGCTGCCGTAGCCGCCCAGGAAGCGGCCGCGAAGCCGGAAGAGGTAGTCGAGGTACCGACGGAGGAGGAGGGCACGGAGTAACGTGGCCACGCAGCGTAAGGCGCCGCCCAGTTTTGACCGGATGCCGCCGCAGAACATCGACGCGGAGCGGTCAGTTCTCGGTGCCATGCTGCTGAACTCCGAAGCCGTCGGCACCGGGATAGAGATTCTGCGCGAGAGCGCGGCAGACGTCTTCTATTCGGAAAAGCATCAGTATATCTATACCGCGATTGTTTCGCTGTATCGAAATAACACGCCCATTGACCTCGTCACTTTGGTCGAGCAGCTTACGCGCGACGGCCAGCTCGAAGTGGTCGGTGGGCCGAGTTATATTTCGGACCTGGCGGCGGCGGTGCCCACCTCGGCGAACGTCGAGTACTACGCGAAGATCGTGCTGGACGCGGCGGTCTTGCGCCGCGTCATCACGGCCTGCACGCGGCTGGCAGGAGAAGCCTATTCGCTTCCTCCGGACGTCAATGCGCTTCTGGACGAAGCCGAGCAGTCCATCTTCTCCATTTCGGAGACGCGGCAGCTCAATCCCATCTACAAAGTGGTCGACCTGATTCCCGACGCCATCGACCGCATTGAAAGCATCATCAAATCGCATACCGGCTACACGGGGTTGCCCTCGGGCTATCACCGCCTCGACGAGATGCTCTCGGGTTTTCAGCCGTCGGACATGATCATTCTGGCCGCGCGGCCTTCGGTCGGGAAGACGGCGTTCGCGCTGAACGTCGCGGCGA
>JAHDWY010000441.1 GCA_023384315.1 Candidatus Hydrogenedentota bacterium
ACGAGATGGATCAGGCCGTCATCCAGCATCTCAAGCGCACTTACAACATGATGGTCGGTGAACGGACCGCCGAAGAGATCAAGATCGCCATTGGCTCCGCGTTTCCGCTGAAAGAAGAGATGGAAATGCAGGTGAAGGGCCGTGATCAGGTCATGGGGTTGCCGAAGATCCTGACAATCACGTCGGAAGAAATCCGTGAAGCCCTGCGGGAACCGGTCGCATCCATTGTCAACGCCGTGCGCGTCACGTTGGAACGCACCCCGCCGGAGCTGTCCGCGGACATCGTGGATCGCGGCATGGTCCTGGCTGGCGGCGGCGCGTTGCTGCGTGGTCTGGACCAGCTCCTGTCGAAAGAAACAGGGTTGCATGTGACGGTCGCGGAAGATCCGCTGACCGCTGTTGTGTTAGGTACAGGGAAATACCTCGAAGGAATCCGGCACTTCCAAGACGAAGAAACTTAATCCGTGATGCTCTCACGCCGCATAAGCGAAAACCGGCCTACGATAATCCTGGTGGTGCTGGTCGTGCTGTCACTCATGTCGCTTGCGTCCGGCACCAAAGGGAACGTACTTTCCAACTCGGTAAGCAAGGCCGTTTCCGTCGTCGCGTTTCCATTCTGGCAAGCCATGTCCGCCGTGCAGCATCGCGTTGAATACGTCACTTCCTTCGTTGTTGCCTACAACGCGTCCCGCGTGGAAGCCGAGAATCTGCGCCACGAAATCACATCGCTTGTCCCGCGCATTGCCGACCGCGACGCGCTCGAAGCCGAAAATCAGCGCCTCAGGGAAATGCTGGAATTCGAGAAAGATCAACACCGCCTGGGCGTGTTGCCCGCCTCCGTCTTGCCCGTTTCCGACAGTCCCCTCGCCGCGGGGATCATTTCCAATACCGCCGGCGTGCTCGTGATCAATCGTGGCAGCATTCACGGCGTCGAAGAGGCCATGTGCGCCATGACGAAAGACGGCGTTGTCGGCATCGTGATCAAGGTGGAGCCTACACTTGCCTACGTGGCTACCCTGCACAGCGACTATTGCAAGATTGGCGCCATGGTTTCGCGCGACAAACGGGTGCGCGCCACCGTTCATGGCAGCGGCAGCGACTACAGTCATATCTGCAAAATGGAATATATCGACACCCAACACATCGTGCGCCCCGGAGATGAAGTCATCACCAGCGGCAGCGGCATTTTCCCCCGCGAATACCCAATCGGAAAGATCATCGAGGTCGAGAAAGGCGGATCGCTGTTCCAGGTCGCCTTCATCGAGCCCTACGCCGATCCCTATAGCGTGGACGAACTCTTCCTGGTCCGTCGCGCGCAGCCGACGCTCGCCGAGCTGACGGGCGCTACCCCGCCCGACGCGAACGCGGGCGTGGAGATTCCCGCGCCGGTAGATGAAGATGCGCGCAAGAAAACCGCCTCCAATTCCAACTCGGAACCTTTCGCCATGCCCGACACCCGGTCGGTACAGGAACGGTACGCGCCATGAGTCACGGGCTGATACGACGAAACCTCTTTTGGGCGGTCGCCGTGACCGCCGCGGCCCTGATTGAAACCACCTGGCTCAAAGCCATCAGCGTCATGGACGTCACGCCCAATCTTACGCTGTTGATGGTCATCTATTTCGCCATCGCAGAAGGCGAAGAGCGCGCTATGTTTACCGGCGTACTGGGCGGCGTCTTTCAAGACGTCGCCCGCGCCACCGTTCTCGGCCATCATGTGCTGTGCCTGGTCATCGTCGGGTTTGCGTCCGGGCGCATATCCACGCGTCTCGTAACGGAGCACCCCGCCGTGAAGGCCGGACTCGTGTTTTGCGCCAGTGTGGTCTGCGGGCTGCTCCAGATTCTCATTCAATATGTGCAAGACCCGGACCTCCCGGCCATGTACAATATCGTCGCGCGCGTCGTGCCGGGGGCGTTCTATACGGCGTTGTTTACGCCCGTGTTATTCTTTCTATTGGATCGCTCGTTCGGCCACCGGAGCTTCGCCCTGAACGGAGGCGCCACCTGATGTCGTCCACGACCCAGAAAAAGCGGTACGACGGATTCGATTCGCGAATGCGCTTTCTGGCATTCGGTCTCTTGGTTGCCTTGGGCATCTTGACCGCCCGTCTCTGGCATTTCCAGGTCGTTCAGGGGGCGAAGTATGCGGATGTCGCCGAGCAGCAGCGGCTGATGAACGAACGCCTCCAGTCGCCGCGGGGCGTCATCTACGGGCGGGATGAGTCCATCGTCTTGGCCGACAACCGCGCGGCAAACGACCTTGTGCTGACGCCCGCCCTTTGCCGTGACGCGGATCAGGTCGTGGACCAATTGGATGAACTCATCGCCATTGACCCGGAAAAACTCCGCCAGGATATTGCCACCGCCGAGCGACACAACACCCCCTACGAGCAAATCATCGTCAAACGCGACATCACCCGGACCGAACTGAAGCGCGTCGAGGAAATGTCCTTCGCGTTGCAAGGCGTATACACCGTGGCCAGGCCGCAACGCCGCTATTACTACAACGAAACCGCGGGACAGATCATCGGCTGGATGAACGAAATCGATCGCGATGAATGGCTCGCGCTTCGCCCCCGTTACCATATGGGCGACATGATCGGCCGATCCGGGCTCGAGATGATGTACGAGGAAGTGCTCAAAGGCGACGACGGCGCCATGATCGTCAGCCGCTACAACGGCAGCGTCCCCCAGCTTAAGACCGATGCGCGCGGCATTCCCTACGTGGAGATGGACAGCAAGGGCCGATCGCTGGAGGTCGAGAAACGAATCGAACCCGTCGCGGGGGGGTCCATCTACACCACCCTCGACGTCGGACTACAGCAGAAGTCGGAGCAACTCCTCAAAGGCGTCGTCGGTGCCATCGTCATCCTCGACGCGGACACGGGCGAAATCCTCACCATGGCCAGTTCACCGGGCTACGATCCCAGCGTGTTCGTGACGAATAGTCCGAACCGGGTCCGTCTCGTTCAGGCCGCGCTAGACGAAAAAACCAAGCCTACCGTGAGCCGTGCGTATCAGTTTCAGTACCCGCCCGGCTCCGTGTTCAAAGTGCTCCTGGCCATAGCCGCGCTGGAAGAGGGCGTCATCACGGAAAACACGACCTACGGCTGCAGCGGGCTCTTTCACCTGCCTGGCGTCAAACGGCCGTGGCGTTGCTGGCGCTTGAAGTACGGCGGTCACGGCGGCGTCAACGTGGTCGACGCGCTGGCGTATTCCTGCGACGTCTTCTTCTACAACGTGGGACGCGACCTCGGTCCGGAAAAGATCAAGGAGTGGTCTTCGCGTCTCGGACTCGGCGTAAAAACGGGCATCGACCTCCCTCAGGAAGTCACCGGGTTGATTCCCGATCCCGAATGGAAAAAACAACAGCAACTCGCCGCGGGCAAGACGGAGAGCTGGGATCTCAAGTGGTACCCTGGCGAGACCGTCAACATGTCCATCGGCCAGGGCGCCGTTGCAACGACCCCGCTCCAGAGCGCGGTCTTGATGGCGGCCGTGCTGAACGGCGGCCGTCGCGTGACCCCGCACCTGAACCTGGATCTCGGGTCCCGCGTGACCGAGCCTTTTATCAGTGAAGAGACGCTGCTCATCGTTCAGGCCGGGATGCGAAAGTGCGTCGAGCGCGACCGGCCGGCCCCGACGGGCACCGGCAAGGAAGCCAAGATCGATGGCCTTGATGTGCTCGGCAAGACAGGCACCGCCCAGGTGGCGGGCTTACACCACGTCAAGCATTATGACAACGAGGACGACATCCCTTACGAACTCCGCGACCACGCGCTGTTCGTCGCAGGCGTAACGGATCGATTGCCGCGCCTTGCCGTCAGCATCATCATCGAACACGGATTGCACGGAAGCTCCGCGGCCGCGCCCGTGGCCAGAGAACTCTTCGAGTACTTCTACCAGAACCGCGGCCCCGGCCCTCTTTACGCGCAGTCGCAGCGGCCGCTGTCAATAGCGCGGCGGGAGTCGGGCGAATGAGTAATCTCGAGCGCGACCTCAACCTGCTCGAAGCGCACATCCATACGTTCAATTACCGGAACCTGCGCCGGCTCGACTGGACGCTGGTAATCCTCACCCTTGCCCTCGCGATTCTGGGGTTGTTCACCTTGTACAGTGCCAGCCAAAGCGCGTCGGGGGATTTCCCGTTCTACAAGAAATTCTACTTCAAGCAGAGCGCGTTCTTTCTTTTGGGAGTGATGGTTGCGCTGTCCATCGCCTGCGTAGACTATCGGGCCCTCATCTCGTTCGCGCCGGTCATGTACTGCGTGTCCGTTCTCCTCTTAATTGCTGTGCCAATCATCGGCAAGACCGCCATGGGCGGGCAGCACTGGTTGCGCATCGGCGAGTGGGGCATCCAACCCTCCGAATTAAGTAAGATCGCGCTGATTTACACGCTATCTTGGTACCTGTCGCGCGTTCAGGGAAGAATACACCGGCTCGTGTTCTTTCTGCTGGCCTTTGGTATCGCCGGGATTCTTCTCGTGCTCATTCTCGTGCAAGGCGACTTGGGGACGGCACTCGTCGCGGCTCCCATCGTTTTTGTCATGCTGTTCGCCGGCGGATGCCGCAAACTCCACCTCTTCGCCGTGATCACCGCAGGTTTGATTTCCGCACCCGTGCTGTATTTCAATTTGGACAATCTGCCGTTAAAGGACCACCAGAAGATTCGCGTG
>JAHDWY010000442.1:0-1144 GCA_023384315.1 Candidatus Hydrogenedentota bacterium
AAAGGCCGACTCGCCCATGCCTCGCACAAAGCCCAACGCGTCGGGCAACTCTTCGCGCGCAAGTTCGACGAAGCTGGGCAACTCGACTTCCTGCCACCAGTGATCGTCGTCCCAATTCGTGAAGTAGGGGATGTTCAAGCCGGTCTTGTTCATGTAATGGCGTGTGAGTTCGAGATAGGCGCGCGGGTCGGGCAAGAGATGCGGGTAGGTGTACAACGCGCCCGCCGAAGCGGCGAAGAAGTAGTCGTTCCGCGTCTTCGTCTCGTACATATACCGGAGGACACCGGGCATCAAATCCCACGCATAGGGCAGGATGCCCCAGGAATACGGGAGTATGCCGTACTCGGGGTCGAATGCGCGGCCGGAGTGGACCTTCAGCATGCTCCACGTGGCGTCGCCGTCGGTGTTGATGAAGGAGATGTAGACCTTGTCTTCCGCCTTGCGCACGCGATCCGGCGTGAGGTGTTTTTGTTCGTAAGGCGATTCCGCCTGGGGTATCGCGGCGTGAACGGTCAGATTGCGCGTGGAGAGGCAGCAGAGCACGCCGAGGTTGTGCCGCGCGGCGAGTGCCACGAACTCGTGCTCGGGACAGCGCATGCAGCGCCAGTCCATAATGCACCCGAAGCCTTCCGTGCGTTCGCAGATCTCGTGGAAGAGCGCAACGTCTTCGCGATCGCGGACGCGCGCGGAGAGATCGAAGGTGAACATGCGCTGGGCGGCGAGGTAGTCGTAGTGATAGTTCGAGTCGCTGGGCCAATGGGGAGAATCCACGCAGACCGCGCCGAGCAAGTTGGGACTGCAATAGGGAAAGATGTGATCCAGGGCCCAGCGGTAGGCATCGTAGCGGTTCTTCCAACGGCCGGAGAAATTTTCGAACTCTTTGAGACCGAGGTCGCGCATGCGCGGAACGAGACGTTGCGATACGGGGAGCACGTTCCAGACGCCGGACATGGATACGGCCACGTTGGCGGAGTCCAGCATGGCGTCGTCGTAGACCACGTAGCCGGAGGCGCGTTCCGCGAAAGTCTCAAGCAGGCGGTCTGTGTCCTCGAGTGCGACGTGATGGATGCCGTAGCGGTCGTCGTAGTACGTCAGCCAGTGGGCGTCGGTTTCGTCCTGGACGAAGTAGATCTCGGGTTGGCGA
>JAHDWY010000442.1:1154-4663 GCA_023384315.1 Candidatus Hydrogenedentota bacterium
TCCTGGCTGCGAGGTGACCAGGACGCGTTCGTCTAATGGAAGGTCGGACGCCATAGGGACGGCGAGTAGTCGCTTGGGCGATGGCAGGGGCGGAAATACCTCCGGGATGGCATCGGAAGAGGCGGCTCCCGAAATCGCTGGCAGGAACATGGATAGGCTCGCGCCGGAGCAGTAGCCGAGAAAACGTCGCCGTCCGATCATGGCGTCCTCCCCTCTTGTTTGCGCAAGCACCCCGTTTATCGGGGCGATTGCTCGTCGGCATTCCATGCTGCGCAGGAAATGCCGTCGATCAAATTCACCGTCACACGATGCTCCTCGCCGGGGTCCAGCCAGAAGTAGCCGTCGCTTGCAAGCAGTCTGTCGGACGCGGTGGGGCAACGCAAATGCACGGCGACGGCGGGGACGGCGCCGGTGTTCGCGACGATGAGCGCGTCATCCTCCGCGCGAACGTTCAGAGTGGTCGATGGCAAGGCAAAGAGGCAGCCTTGCTTGGCTTCATAGTTGGTCCAGTAAAACGTCCGCTGGGCCAATGCGTCGGCAACATGGACTTCCGAGACGGTGAGGAGCGGCGTGGATGCCGCTTCTTCTGCCGTCAGAGCCAACTCTCCAAGGCGTTGAAGCCGGTCGATTCCGCCGTCGCCGTTGAACTCGGCGCGTTTGATCTCCTGTAACGATTGGTCGAAGACGCGCACGAGGACGGACCACCTCTCTCCTCTCAATCGATCGGTATCGTCCAAAAGGTATACCGGCAGACTTGCCGGAGCGCCGGCGGGATTTAGCGTTTCAAATACCACGCAGGCGAGGAGCGGTGCGAAGCTGTCTTGAAAGATGTAGTGCCCCATCTTGGGCACGCCGTACCAGTCCGCGCAGGACCACGACGCGGCGGGATAGTTGTCGTTCATCTTGTAGTAGAGGACGCCCGTGGTGTCCGGCCACCGCGTACGATTCAGTTCAAGGGCGTGGCGGACGCCGGTGGCCTGAGACAACTGGGAGCCGACGATAAACTGTTCCAGGCTGTCTTGCGGCGTGAAGTAGGCGGAGTACTGGGACAATCGCTCCATGTCCTGTGCCGTGTTGAAGATGGGCGTGTGGTGGGCGAGCGCGCCGCCCGGTGAAGGCGGCCATGTCCCCCGCTCTGCTTCCGGCAGGTATCGCAAGACACTTTCCAGAGAAGGCATATTTGCCAAGCCAAACTCGCCGATGAAGTCGGCGGTCAAGGAGAGATTGCGGTCGAGGGGCGCGCGGCCCCAGTAGCAATCGTAGTTGTGCAAGCTGCCGCCCCAGGGTTCCGCGCGATGGAAGGGGCGCGTGCCGTCGAGTTCCACGCTGAGGCGTCCCATCATGTCGATGGCGGGTCCGACAGGTTGGCTCGACTCGTTGCCGGCGCCCCACATGACGAGCGAAGGGTGGTTGCGGAGCCGTACGGTGTTCAAGCGCACGGTCTCTTCGAGAATCTCGTAAGGCTGCTCGGCGTGGCTGTTCCAGGCGGTGGGCCACTCTTGCAGGACCATGATGCCGTGGCGGTCGCAGAGATCGAAGAAGTCGTCCGTCTCCGGCATGCCGCTGCCCCAGGCACGGAACATCTGGATATGCTGGCTCTCGGCGAGTTCCACGAAGCGCGCGTAGCGCTCGCGGGAGAAATCCATGAGCGTGTCCATGGTGCACCAGCCGTTGCCCTTCACGAAAATGGGCCGGCCGTTGATGACGAAGGTCCAATTGTACTTGTCCGACGAGGGTCCCTGCGACAAGGGGGCCATGCGGACCGTACGAATGCCGAAGGTCGTCGTGGCGGCGCTGGCGGATTCGCCGTCCTCGTCTACGAACCGAACGTGAAGGCGGTACAGGGGATGATCGCCGAGATCGTTTGGCCACCACAGTTGCGGTTCAGGGATGGCGAAGCGAAACCTTTCGCTGCGGATGGCGGTATTGGACGCGACGTTGTGAGAGAAACGGTACGTGGGTCCTTCAAATGTTCCGCCGGAGATGGCGCAATCGAGTGTTCCGGTGAACCCGTCGAGGGGACCGTGCAGCGTGATGTGCAGGTCCATGAGACCCTCGGCTGCGGAACGCGTCGCGATGAAGGGGTCGCGCACCTGGACCTTCGGGACTTCTTCAAGACGCACATCGCGCCAGATTCCTGCCTGGGGGATGTTCGAGTAGTGCCAGCCCCAGCAGTTGTTGAAGACGACAGTCGTTCGCCACGCCTGATTGTTGCCGTGGATGCCCGTGTCCGTGTGGGGCGCGGGGTCCAGCTTCACGATCAGCGTGTTTTGCGGACGCAGCAGTTCGGTGACATCGAAGAAGGGTCCGCCAAACATGCCGTTGTGGCTACCGAGGAACTGTCCGTTAAGCCAGACATGGCATTGAATCGCGACGCCGTCGAAGATCAGGCGCGCCTGTTCGAGTCCCTCTGGCCGGGCGAAGGTTTTCTTGTACCACCACGTCTTGAAACTTTGTTCGCGGGCAATCGCGTCGTTGAGTCCGAAGCACGGATCGGGGATGCGCCCGGTCTTGACGAGGGCGGTGTGCACGCTTCCGGGGACTGCGGCGGGGATGGCGTCCTCCCAGGGTTGCGCGAGGCGTGACTCGTCGGCGCCGCCTTCCGCCAGATCCCATTCGCCGGAGAGGTCGAGCGTGCGGGACTGCGGCATCGAGATGCTTCCTCCGCGTTTCAGCTTCACATCGGTGTACGGACCCTCCATCGGAGCGGCGCCCGGGTTGAAAGCAAGTAGATCTACGGCATCCATGGAACGCCGCAGGACGCGGGTAAGATAGAAGGGGTTGCCGGACTGCGACGTGTCGGGAATGGTGTCCGACTGCGCGTCGATATCGAAGTGCCATAGCCCGACCGTCGACGCGTCCGCTGCAAACGGATGTTCGGGGACGCCGGCAATTTCGCGAACGACGTTTGAGACTCGAATCTCGTCGACGGCGCCGTCGCAACCAAGCGGCGGGTGATTTGTACTCTCGACACGCCCGACGAAAAGCGGTTGAACTGGTTGCGTTGACCGTTCGTCGCTGTATGTGACTGCTTGTTCCGTCGCGAGTTGCCCGTCCACGAAGAGTCGAACCGCATGCTCGTCCATGGTGAACGCGAGGCAGTGCCACTCGCCGTCCGCGACGTTAATGCCGGATCGAATGTCGGAGGGCGCAGCGCCGGGCACATACACGCTGAATTCGCCTGTGCCGCTGTAGGTGTAGGCTTCCCAATGGGCGGGGTTCTCTTTCGGGCCGTAGGAGAGGAAGATGTTGAAGCCGTTTGTGGAATCGGCTCTGGCCCAGAACTCGACGGTGAGCGGCGGACCCGCGTAGGCGGCGAGGCCTGCGGCTTCGACGGCAGCGCCTGCGGATCGCGAGGCATCAAATGCGCTTTCAAAGCGGCCATCAGCCGCGGGATCTACGAAAGGATCGGCGATCGCCGCCATCAAAGGCACGAGCACAAGGCACGCTATTCCCGGAATGTTCATGTCATGTCCCCCAAAGGCCAACGGGCCCCGGCCATCGTTTTA
>JAHDWY010000443.1:0-2679 GCA_023384315.1 Candidatus Hydrogenedentota bacterium
AGCAGTTGCCCGCCCAGCGGTTCCAGCAGGCGGTTGATCCGCAGCACGTCGCGATGAAACAGCTCGGCCAGACCGGACAGGGAGGCGGCCGGCCCGTTGGTCTTCAACTCGATGACATGCAGGACCAGCTCGTTGGACCAGGCCAGTTCGCCGCGCTCGACTTCGTTGACGTATTGGCCGGCAATCTGGCGCAACACTTCATCGGTAATCGGGCGGACAGCCAGGGTCTCGGCATCGACAATCATGTATTCAAGTTCGACGCCGTATCGTTCGAATAGGTGAAACTGCGCTGTATTCATTTCGGGCGTCGCGCTTCCTTTTGCTGCTCAATCCGTTTTAAGAACACGTCCATGATTCGCAGGTACAAATCGTCTTTCAGCACCCGATCTTCGAATCCGGACTCGATGCTGGGGTTGTCGTTCACTTCAATGACGTAGGTACGGCGGCCGGCTTCTTTCAGATCCACGCCGTAGAGTCCGTCGCCGATGAGCTTGGTCGCGCGCAACGCCGTGCTGACCACGTGCGGCGGCGCCTCGTCGATAGGGATCGTGTCCACTTTCCCGTAGTGGGTCTTTCCGCCGCGATCCTTGTGTTGAATCTGCCAATGCCGATTGGCCATGTGGTAGCGGCATGCGTACAGCGGGGTGTCGTCGAGGATGCCTACCCGCCAGTCATAAGGTGTTGGCAGGAACTCCTGCGCAATGATCAGGTCCGATTCGGAGAGCAGTTGCTCGATCGTTTCGTGCAACTGCGCCTCGGTTACCGCTTTGAACACGCCCTGGGAAAAGGAACTATCGGGCTGTTTGAGAATACAGGGCAGCCCGATCTTCTGCATGATCTCTTCCTGATTGCCCTTGTGGACGATGAGGGTCTTCGGAATACGGACGCGATGCAGGTCGAGCAGTTCCGCAAGATACACCTTGTTGCCGCAGCGAACGATCGACTCGGGATCGTCGATGACCACCATGCCTTCAGCGAAGGCGCGGCGTGAAAACCGGTACGTGTGGTGATCCACCACCGTCGTCTCGCGGATGAACAGTCCGTCGTACTGCGGCAAGATTCCGTACTCTTCCGGCTCGATAAGTTCCGCGCGCATGTCGAGCTTCTTGGCAGCTCGGATGAACTTTTCCAACGCGCGTTCGTCGGAAGGCGGGTTCTCTTCTTTCGGGTTGTACAGGATGGCCAGGTCATATCGGGGCGTGAACCGGCGCGGGCCGGAAACGCGAAACCGGCGGAAATATTCTTGAGTCACTTGGACCACGAAATCGTGGTGGTCCTCCGGGATCTCGTTGGCGGAGATAATCCGCAAGCTGTTCAATTCCCAGCCATCTTCCTCGTGATACACGAAGCGCGCGCGCATGAACGGGCACTGAAACAGTTTGAAGATGTAGGCCGCGAGCCGGTCGTACCGTTTGGCCAGATTCCGGCCGAAATAAATGCTCAAGGTGAATTCGCGGGATTGAATCGGCTTCAGGCACTTTTCGACCAGGTCTTCGAGTTCGTCCGCGGCCAGACGCACGATGGCGGAGGATTTGACGTCTTGGATCGTCTCGATGCTGGGGATCGGCTTGTGGCCTCGCGCCGTTGCCAGCAGGGACACGTAGTATCCCGTGCTCTGGTACCGGTACGACCGGCACAGATTGAACACCCGGGCGCCCCGGAGCCGGTAGTACTTAGGATCGGTCAAGTATTCTCGCGCCGCTACGACCTCACCGCCCGGAATCTTGAGGGGCCAGTTCTGCGGCTTGTTGACGACAATTAGGACGGCCATACGTGTGGCGCTCGCGTTATGCCTTCGGTTGTATTACCAACAGATTCGCGTCGTACGTCAGGACGCCCAAGAGAATAGCGCAAATGACCCGGTCGATGTTAACTTGATAGTAGTGGTCCTCGGTGAACGGATTTGGCAACAACGGATCCGCCACCAAAATCTCCTTCGACTTCTTGTCGTACCCGCACAAGACGACAAAGTGCCCCGCGGGGTCGCCGCGCACGTCGTCATAATCGGCGTTCGGCCCATACTCCCGGGCGCATCGGTACAGGTAGGTGGAGCTGAGCCCGGTGAGGATGGGAATCCCTTTAACCAGGTAGCTTTCGATCAGTTTCGCCGTGAGATCCTGGAACCGGACAGTTCCTCCGTGCTCCAAAAGATCGAGATAGGCCTTGATGGCCCTGCGCAGTTTTGGGGATCGCTTGTGTTCGAGTCGTGCCCGCAATCGCTCCGGCATTTTGGGCGCTTCCGGAATGAACCAGGTCGGGTCGAAGACTTTCAGGTTGTAGGTGTATATGGTAGCCTTGTATCCGCGACGCAGCGCGTGGCCAGCGAGAAAGGCGGCAAGCGTGCCGCCTTCTTCCAACCTCGGGGTTTCACGGATGACGTCCGCCAGGGAGGCCTTATCGTCGTAGTAATTGTAAACGGCGTGCAGGCAGGTCGGGCCGCACGTGGTTTCATCCGGTTGCGGCTGGATGTCAAATTGCAGGCGAGTTTCCATGATGCTGTCGAACGCGTCCCCCCCGGTACGCATTACGCAGAGCGAACCCGCGTCACCGCAGGAAGTATACAAGCGCTCGCGGTGTCGAAGGTCGCCGCGCAGCCGCTTCGATAGGCGTCGTTGGCCATCGCCGTGGCGACTGCCACCGGATAGGCGATTTCGGCGTCAACCGCGCCGGCCATTCCGG
>JAHDWY010000443.1:2707-4662 GCA_023384315.1 Candidatus Hydrogenedentota bacterium
AAGACTTACCAGCCAATGGTCCAGCGCGTCCGTGGATTCCTCCCGAATCTGCATCTCTTGCATCTTCCCGGTTTCTGTTTCCAGCGTGATGCCCGAGGCGCTTACGTGAAGTGTCCCGCGACTGCCGCGAATGACGCTGGGCGACCCGTTGCCGTGTGCCGGGGCCGTAGTCATGACAAGACGAGGTCCATCCTGATACTCAAAACTGGCCACGTAGGAATCGGGAATCTGCCGGGCGCTGCCTGAATAGTTCCCGCCGGCAACCGTCACGCGATCGGGAATCCCCAGACTAGTCGCGTACATCATGGCCGTGAGCCGGTCAAAGAACACTCCGGTCACGAGACCTGCCGAGGTCTCCCAATCGTCCCGCCAGGAGGGCGTCGAGGGCGGGGTGCGCGGCGTCACGCTGCTTTGACACCAGTACACGTTCCCGATGCGATCCTCCGCCACAATCGACTTTGCTGCGCGCCAGACCGGGGTGAGCGGTTCGGATACGCCCACGCCGAAGACACGCTTCGTCGCCGCCGCGACGCGCCGGATGGCCGCCGCTTCGTCAACGGTTCGGGCTAGGGGCGCCTCGCAATACACGTGTTTGCCGGCCTCCATGGCGGCAATGGCCAGGGGCGCGTGAAGATAGTCCGGCGTCGCGATCAGGACCGCGTCGAGGTCGCTTTCGATGACATCGCGCCAATCTGTCACGGCGTCCGGGAACGAGGCGCAGCGACGGACGTCTGGATCGCACACGACGGCCAGCCTGCAACCGTGCTTTTCGCTTCGGTCCTCAATCGCGTTGGCCAGTTCAGAACCTCGACGGCCCATGCCGATGATCCCGATGCGTAACGCGCCGGAACGTTGTCGCGATGCCGCCGCGCGGGGCGCTGCCACGGCCGCCGCGGTGGACAGCGCAATAAAATGTCGTCGCGTCAGGGCTTTGCTCACCGTACGCTCCTCGTTCAGGTTTCTCCCGCCTAATACAAGACCGGCTATTCGCCTTATTCCGGTAGCCGCTTGATCCGCATCATGCGAAACTCGACTGCGTCCGAATGATCCTGCAAAGCGATATACCCTTTCATGGGCCGGTTGTTCGCGGGCTTCTGCCAGTCCTCGTCGACGGTTTCTGGCGTGAAGTCCGTGGTGTGGACATCATACACGACCGTTCCGTTCAAGGTGGTCCGGATGCGGGTGCCGTCGGCCATAACTTCGACGGAGTTCCATTCGCCAAAGGGCTTGTCCGCCTCCACTTCTGGGGGCTGCACGGCGTACAAGGCGCAGGATCGCTGGTATGGCGTCTCCCAGCCGGGACGCAGCACCTGGATTTCAAATCCGTCGAAGGCGGGGTTTCCCTCTTTCGGCGAACGAATGCCGACGCCCGAGTTGCCTTCGCCGCTCACGCAACGGTATTCGTAGCGCAACACGAAATTCCCGTACTCGTCGTCGGTGAACAACCAATCGCCGCCTTCCTCGCCGGTGACCAGGAGGATACCGCCGTCCTTGATCTGATAGGCAGCCTCGTTTTCGCCCCGGCACCACCAGCCATCGAGATTCTCACCGTTGAAAAGGGGCGCGAAGCCGTCAGCCGCTTCTTCCTGAGTCAGGAGGCCCTTCTCGACCCATGCTTCCTTGCCGGCTTCCTGCGCGAGCACTAACGGAACAAGAAGAGCTACCGCCAATACTAATCCACGATATGGTTTCATGGTTTTGTTCCTTTGAACCGATGCGCCGGCCGTACCTTCCGGCAATCCGCGACCAAACTACGCCCAACCTTCGTAATACGGGGCCTTGAGCGACCAGCCGTTTTCGTACGGACGGTAGGCCCATTCGTTCGCGAGCTTCACGGCTTCCGAATCGCCGACAAACTTGTCTTCTTCGGCGTCGTAATCCAGCTTCGCATTGGCAATGTACGCGCACTTGCCCGTGATACAGGTGACGACCGTGCGATAGGCCACGTCCACGTT
>JAHDWY010000444.1 GCA_023384315.1 Candidatus Hydrogenedentota bacterium
GTGATCGGTGGAGATACAGTCGATCGTGCCATCGGCAATCGCGGCGTTGATGGCTTCCACGTCCTGCGGTTCGCGCAATGGAGGATTCATTTTGGCGTTGGTGCCGAAACCCACGACCGCCTCATCCGTCAGCGTCCAGTAGTGGGGCGCTGTTTCGCAGGTAACGCGAATGCCTTTCGCCTTCGCGCGCCGGATAATCTCCACGCCGCCCGCCGAGGTCACGTGCTGGATGTGGATGCGCGCCCCGGTCAGCTCCGCGAGGCGGATGTTGCGGTCGATCATGATCTCTTCCATCGCCTTTGGGCAAGCGGGAATGCCGAGCCGCGTGGAGTTGTAGCCTTCGTTCATGGCACCGCCGTCCATTAGCGTCGAATCTTCGCAGTGGGCCATGTACACGAGGTCGCACATGTTCGCGTACTCCAACACGCGCCGCATGACCCAACTGTTTTGAATGTCCTTCCCATCGTCCGTAACGGCGACCGCGCCGACGGCCTTCAGCTCGGCCATCTCGGTCATCTCGACGCCTTCCATGCCCTTCGTGGCGCAGGCGGCGGGCCAGACCTTGATGCAGGCGGTCTCACGCGCGCGGCGGCTGACGAACTCGATCATCCCCGCATTGTCGATGGTGGGGCGGGTGTTCGCCATCGTGACAACGGACGTGAAGCCGCCGTGTGCCGCGGCACGGCTTCCGGTGGCGATGGTTTCCTTCGATTCAAAACCTGGCTCCCGAAAATGCACGTGAATGTCGACGAGTCCCGGGCACACCACGCATCCCGCCGCGTCGATGATCTCATCTCCCTTGAGCTCCTTGCCGATCTTCGAAACGGTGCTTCCTTCGATCAGGATGTCCATCGGCTCGGAGATGCCCTGGGATGGTTCGATGAAATGCCCGTTGACAATGGCGAGACTCATGGATGTTCTGTGCTCCTCGTGCGTGCTACGCGGCGCGGCCGTTGACGAGCAAATGCATGATGGCCATCCGCACAGCGACGCCGTTGGACACCTGTTCCAGCACGACGCTGCGCGGGCCGTCCGCGACTTCCGCCGCTAGTTCGATGTCGCGGTTGATCGGTCCGGGATGCATGACCAGCGCGTGCGCCGGCGCGGCCTTCAGTGATTCGTTGTCGATGCGGAACAAGCGAATGTACTCGCGGATACTCGGGAACAGGCATTTCTGCTGGCGTTCGAGCTGGATGCGCAACGCGTACACCACGTCCGCGCCCGCAATCGCGTCGCGCAGATTTGACGTGGTCTCCGCGCCCATGCGGCCGACCTCCGGAGGCATGAGCGTGTTCGGGCCGCACAATATCACGCTGGCGCCCAATTTGGTCAGTCCCCACACGTTGCTGCGCGCCACCCGGCTGTGCGAGATGTCGCCAATGATGGCGACGCGAATGCCGTCCAGCGTCGCGTTGGAGTCTTCCCGCTGCCGCCGCACGTGGTCGCGAATCGTAAAGGCATCCAGCAAGGCTTGCGTCGGGTGTTCATGCGCGCCGTCGCCCGCGTTGATGATGTGGGAATCATGGTGTTGTGCCAGGATGTGCGCCGCGCCCGCGCAATTGTGGCGGATGACCACCACGTCGCTGTGCATCGCCTCGATGTTGTCGAGGGTGTCGTGCAAGGTCTCGCCCTTCTTGGAGCTGGATGCCTGCACATTGATGGTGAGCGAATCCGCGCTCAGCCGTTTCGCCGCAATCTCGAAGGAGGTCCGCGTCCGTGTGCTGGGTTCGAAAAACCAGTTCACGATCAAGCGGCCTTGCAGCAGGGGGACGCGCTTGATGCCGCTCTCGCGCTTGGACACCGCCACGAATTGCGGCGCCGTGTCCAGGATAGTTTCAATTTCCTGGCGCGACAAATCCTCGAGCCCGGTGAGATCTTTCCGCGTCCACACGGGGGACGGCTTGTTTTCCGCGGGCGTCATTCCTGGGACTCCGCAGTCTCGCCCGGCCGACTCTCCAGCAGGACGATGTCTTCGCCGTCCGATTCCTTGAGCCGAACGAACACGTGGTCATCCGGCTGCGTCACCAGCGACCATCCCAAGTAGTCCGCCTGAATCGGCAATTCTCGCAGGCCGCGATCGATGAGGCAGGCGAGCCGGATGTACCGGGGACGTCCGTAATCGATAATCTCGTCCATGGCGGCACGAACCGTGCGCCCCGTGGAAAGCACATCATCGACGAGGACGACCGTGGTTCCCTCCACGTCGAAGTCGAAGTGCGTCATGTGCCCGAGCGAGGCGGAGCGTTTTCCGCTCCGAACGTCGTCGCGATAGAGTTCGGTGGAGAGGGATCCGACTTTTGGCGCGACTCCGGTCATGTTCCGGATTTCGCTCACCAGCCGTTCGGCGAGGGGGCGGCCCCGGCTCAGAATCCCGAGGAGCACGACGGAGGCGAGGTCGTCATTGGCGGCGACGATTTCCTGAGCCATGCGGTGGATGGCCGCGTTCATGGCTTCCCCGTCCAGGACCACGGTGGATTCGCCGAACTCGCTGTTCTCCTGCCCCGTGGTGGTCATCGCCATTCCCCGAAAGGACCGCCGGATAAAAGAAAGGCCTTCTCGCAGCTTGGAGAAGGTCCGGCCAGATTCATACCCACACTCGCTCTCGATTCATCTGTCCTAGGTACACCAAGTCCGATTCTAACAGCCGGGAATGAATCAGTCAAACGCTCCATTGCCGTCGGCCGCCTCCCGCGCTCTCGGAGTTCACAGCCGTGCGTTTCTTGACTTCGCGGTGATCGCTCGCGCATGCTCGCTGAAGGCGCAATACTACTAACGTCAGCGAACAAGGGGGCTTCACGTATGCGAACCGGATCGATCTCCATTCTGGTCACACTGTTGATTGCGGCGGTCGCAACGCCGGTCTGGGCGGGTTCATTGTTTGCCGGACCGCTCGACGACCTTGCCACGCTCAAGCCGGGGCGAACGATGCGTGCATCGTCGAGCGACCCCAACTGGGCTGTCGGCAATGGCGATGCGCGTCCCATTGAACCGGGCGACACACTGGTCGTAGCGGAACTGGAAGGGCCGGGTGTTATCAATCACATCTGGAATACCATCGCGTCCCAGGAACGGGGCTACTCCCGGCTCCTCGTCTTGCGCATGTATTGGGATGGCGAAGAGCAGCCTTCGGTGGAAGTGCCCATCGGCGATTTCTTCGGCGTCGGACATGGCATGGACGTGCCGTTCGATTCGTTGCCGGTGCGCGTAACGTCGGACGGCCGGGGCCGAAACTGTTACTGGCCCATGCCCTTTCGCAAGTCCGCCAAAATCACCGTGACAAACGAAGGGCGGCTCCGCACCGATGCCTTCTACTACTACGTGGACTGGCAAAAACTGCCCAGTCTGCCGGACGACACCGCGTATCTCCACGCCATGTACCGCCAGGAGTATCCGGCCACCATGGGGCAACGTTATCTCATCGCCGACATCGAAGGGCGCGGTCACTACGCCGGAACCGTGTTGAATTGCCGGCAGAACATGCCGAACTGGTTTGGCGAAGGCGACGATTTCTTCTACATCGACGGCGAGGAAGAACCCAGTCTCCGAGGCACCGGCACCGAAGACTACTTTTGCGACGGCTGGGGCTTCCGCGTGCAATCAGGCGCTTTCTACGGGGCGCCCGTATTCGAGGGATTCAAGCGGGGCGACCGCACCTCCGTGTATCGCTGGCACGTCACCGATCCCGTCACGTTCACCGAATCACTTCGTCTCGAGATCGAACACGTGGGGCCGGTCATCGACGAGACAGACAAGATCACCGCAAACTATGGCGAGCGCCCGGACGATTTCTCGTCTGTCGCGTTCTGGTACCAGCTCGAACCGCACAAACCCTATCCGGATCTGCCCAAGGGCTACGATCGCTTGTACTTCGACTATAGCGAAATGATCGAAGCGGAAAGCCTGCTCGACGGCGTCGAAGCGCCAGTAGGTCCTGTGCAGAATCAGGAAGGCGGCGCGTGGAGCAAGGGCGGCCAGTTGTTCTGGACCCCACAGGAGCCGAACCAGAGCATCACGATACCGTTCGTGATTGATGAAGGTGGGACCTACTATCCGCTTTTAATGATGACCTACTCCTTCGACTACGGCATCTTCCAGTACGAACTGGACGGCGCTCCTCTGGCAGAACCCATTGACCAATACCACGATGCCATCGTCACGCGCGAACGGCAGATGCCGCCCCGGAAGCTGGAAAAGGGTACGCACACCCTGACGGTCCGAAACCTCGGCAAGAACGCCGAATCGGCGGGATACTACTTCGGCCTCGACGGATTCCTACTTTTAATGCGCTAGTACCCAGCTTTGGATTTGCCTTTTCAATGAGATTGCGCAACGTATTCTCTTAAAGTCCCCCTTCGAAGGGGGATTTCGGGGGATGTTGCCTCAGGCACCGGTGTGAAGTGCCGGGCGGTTCGACGAGTTCGCACCGCTACGGATGCCGCTCAGGCGTAGTATGCCCACACTTCCGCGCCGTTCGTGAGCGTTACGCGGTGCCGGGCGTACAGGTCGCCTTCGTAGCGATCGATGAGAGCGAGTTCGGCATCCGTGACGTCAAGGATTCGGCCGGAGACGGTACCCTCGGATTCCGGCACCAGATTCGGAAATACTTCCGTGCCGTCCTGCAGAGTGGTCTTGCGGTACCCC
>JAHDWY010000445.1 GCA_023384315.1 Candidatus Hydrogenedentota bacterium
GATAGAGAGCGTGGGTCTCGAAACCGGAGTGGGGGCCAGCCCGCATGATACAAGGTTTGTATGCTGCCGCAACGGGCATGATCGCCCTGGAAGAACGGCACGCCATCATCGCCAACAACCTTGCCAACGCGTCCACCAGCGGATTCAAACGGCAGGGCGCGGTCCAGGAAGGGTTTTATCAAGTATTCCTCGGCGAGTTGGGCACCCCGCAACTCTACAATGCGGAACGCGGTCCCGGAGGCGGACTCAAGACCATCGAGAGCTTCGCCGACTTCTCCACAGGCCCTCTACAACACACCGGCAATCCATTGAACGTGGCCCTGATGGGTCCCGGTTTCATTGCCGTCGACACTCCGGGCGGGGTCCGTTACACGCGGGACGGCAATTTCACCATTGACGCCAACGGGCAGCTTGTAACCAACGATGGATTCCTGGTGCAAGGGGCTGGCGGCGGAGGTATTGACGTGTCCGGTGGCCGTGCGCGCATCGATGGCGATGGCATCGTCTGGGTCGACGGGATCCAGACGGGGCAACTGGGAATCGTTGAGTTCGCCGATCCGGGCGCTCTGCTTCGCCAGGGCGACAACCTCTTCGCGGCCAACCCGGAATCGCTCGCCCAATCCGCGCCCGCCACGGAAACCACGGTAGTCGGCGGGAGCCTGGAAGCGTCCAACGTCCAGGTTCCGGAAGAGATGGCCAGCATGATTCTCGGCATGCGCGCCTACACGGCAAACCAGAAGGTGATTAGTTCCGTTGACGAGACGGTGGGGAGACTCATTAACGATGTCGGTTCGCCGGCGTAGTGGGGAGCTAAGGGTATGATTCGCGCCTTGTTCACAGCCGCAACGGGGATGGTTGGGCAGCAGACCAACATCGACACGATTGCAAACAACCTCGCCAACGTGAACACGACCAGCTTCAAGAAGAGCCGCGTCAACTTCAAGGATCTCTTTTACGAAACCGTCCGGCCGGCGGGAACGCAAACAGCCGCGGGCGAGACGCTCCCGGAAGGCATTCAGATCGGTCACGGCGTGCGCCCGGGATCGGTCGCCAAGCTGTTTACGCAGGGCAACCTGATTCAGACCGGCAATACGCTGGATATCGCCATCGAGGGCGATGGTTTCTTCCAGGTCGATTTGCCCGACGGCACGACCGGCTACACGCGGGACGGCAGTTTTCGCGTGAACAATAATGGCACCCTGGTAACCGTCGACGGATTCCCGCTGACGCCGGGCATTACGATTCCGCAGGATGCCGTTGTCGTCAGCATCGGTCAGGACGGTATCGTAGAGGCGACGACCCAGGGCGCCGCGACACCGACGAACCTGGGGCAAATCCAATTGGTGCGCTTCATCAACAATGGCGGCCTCGACGCGCGCATCGGCCACAACATCCTGCTGGAAACGGAGGCCTCCGGACCGCCGATCCCCGGCCAACCCGGTCTTGATGGCAACGGCATGCTGGCGCAGGGATTTCTGGAGAACTCGAACGTGCAGGTCGTTGAAGAAATCTTGAACCTGATCATCGCGCAGCGCGCCTACGAAGCCAACTCGAAGGTCATCCAGACTTCCGACGAGATGCTGCAAGTCGCGAATAACGTGAGACGGTAATAGGGGAGTAACCCAATGAGAATGACACCCCTGAAAACAATCGGCGGAATTGCAGCGACGCTTGTTCTTGCCGCGCTGGCTCTGGCCGACACTGATACGATCATGCTCAAGACCGAAGCCTATGTGAAGGGGCCGGCTTTGACCTTGGGCGACGTGGCAGACGTGCAGGGTGAAAATGCCGATGCCCTGGCGGATATCGAAATCGGCAATGCCGCCATGCCTGGCGATTCCAAGCGGCTCGACGCGAGCCTGGTACGGTCGCGCATCGAGAACGCGGGCTTCACCGCGGATTCGGTAGAAATCCAGGGGCCCGGCTCGGTAGTCGCCACCACGCTCTATTCAGAGATCACGTCGGACATGCTTGCCACCGATCTCCGCACGTTTATCGAAGGGGAAATGCCCTGGGCCTTGGATGAGGCGACTATCGACGTGGCCGCCCCGACACAGAACTTGGTCGTACCCGATGGGCTCGTCGAGGTCCGATGGTGGCCCAACCCCCAGTACCGCTGGGTGGGGCCCGGCGTGTTCCGCGGCGAGGTCACGGTGGACGGGGAAGTTAAGCGGACCGTGCTGGTCCGCGCGCAGGTGGAGGCGTACACCGAAGTGCTCGTCGCCGCGACGGACATTCCGAGGGGATCCTTGATTTCGGTCGCTGACCTTCAGCTTGAGAAGCGCGCCATGTCGCAGATGCGCGGCAACGTGCTGCAAAGCACCGGGGACGCGGTTGGACAGGTCGCGCGGAGCACGATCTTCCCGGGACAGGTCATCACCAGCCGTCAACTCATGCCGCGCCAGCTCATTAAGCGCAACCAACCCGTGACGGTCGAAGCGCGCGCGGGGAGACTCGTCATCCGTTCCCAAGCCCGCGCGCTGATGAACGGGTGCGAAGGCGATCTCATCACCTGCGTCAATCCGGATTCCCGAGAAGAATTCCAGGGCGTTGTCCGAAAAGACGGCGTGGTCGTGGTCAATTAAAGGAGTAGAACCCGTGCGAATAGGACTTGTGGCACTGATTGCGTTCATGCCGTGCGTCACGGCCATGGGCGATTCCTTGTTCACCCAGGAGGTGGCGCGCGAAGGGACGCTCGTGTCGCTGAAGCAGAAGAAATTCGAGGTGGGAGACATCATCACCGTCCTCGTTCGCGAATCCATCGAAGCCCAGACTGACGCGAACACGGACACCAAGAAAGAGTCCGACGTTCAGTCGGAAGCGAACGAGACGGACAATTCGTTTCTCGTCGCGCCCGAGCCGGACGGGTTCGGCATTACCACCGCGGGCAAGTTGCCGAACTGGCAATTTGAAACCGAGAATGAGCAGCGCACGACCGGCAAAACGCAGCGCAAGAACCGCTTGATCACGACGATCACCTGCACCGTGACGGATGTCCACGACAACGGCAACATCGCGTTGGAAGGCGAAAAGACCGTGACGGTCAACCGGGAAGACTCGAGAATCTTCGTGAAAGGCATTGCGCGCGCACGTGATGTGGCTCCCGACAACTCCATTGATTCGACGCGAATCGCAAACGCCGTGGTTGAACTGAAGGGCCGCGGCCCACTGTGGAACAACCAGCGGCGCGGCTTGATCACGCGGTTCCTGGACTGGTTCTCACCGTATTGATGGCGAGGGAAAACATGCAGCGGAAGCTGGCCTTTCGAGTTGGAATCATCCTCCTGACAGCGTCGTTGACCCTGGCGCATGCGGCCCGTATCAAGGATCTCTGCGAGATTCAGGGTGCGCGGGGCAACCCGCTCAAGGGTATCGGTCTCGTGGTCGGCCTCGCGGGCACGGGCGATTCGAACGCCGATGCCGTGCGCCGGCAACTCCGCATGCTCGACCGCTTCGATATCGAGGTTGAGAAGTTTGTCGATCTCGTTTCCGAAAACACCGCCGTCGTGCTCGTCGACGCCACGTTTCCGGCCTTCGCAAAAGAAGGCACCCGCATTGACGTGCGCGTCAGTTCCATCGGCGACTGCGAAAGCCTCGAAGGCGGTACCCTCACGGAAACGTATCTCTACGGTCCCGGCTCCGCCGGCCCGGAAAGCACCGTATACGCGCTCGCCCAAGGTCCCGTGTCCGTGGGCGGTTTCAACGCGGAAGCCGGCGGGGGAGGAGGCGCCGCAGCCGTGCGCAAGAACCACACAACGGCCGGCCGAGTTCCCATGGGCGCCTATATCGAACGCGAGATTCCCTCGACCATCACGGATGGCGAACGCATCGTACTGCAATTGAAACGCGCGGATTTCCGCACGGCGGAAAACATCCGAACGGCTATCGACGCGGCCTTCGGGCCCGGCTCGGCCTCCGCGCTTAGCGCCAGCACCATTCTCGTGCGAATTCCCGCAGTGGAACAGACCCAGTTGATCAGCTTTATCGCGAAAGTTGAGGACATCGAGGTCGAAGCCGATCTGGAATCGATCGTGGTGATCAACGAACGCACGGGAACGCTGGTGGTCGGTGGCGAGGTCATGATCAAACCCTGCCAGGTCGCCCACGGCAACCTCACCATCGAAGTCGCCATCACGCCCGAGGTCAGCCAACCGGCGCCCTTCGGCGAAGGCGAAACGGTAACGACCGCGACTACGGACCTGATCGCGGTGGAGGAGCCCGGCGCGCTCATGCCGGTCAATGGCACCTCTGCCGCCGAGGTCGCGCGCGCCCTGAACCGCTTGAAGGTCACGCCCCGCGACATGATTTCCATCTTCCAGGCCCTGCGCGATGCGGGCGCCATGGACGCGGACCTGGAGATCATGTAGTGCTCTACGTCAACCCGGTAACATCGCCATTCATCCAACGGGCCGGCGCGGCGCTGCAACAGACGTCCCGCGACGCCGCGGCGTTTCAGGAAATGGAGCACTTCTTCGCGTACATGCTCCTGCAGGAAATGCAGAAGACCGTGCCGCGCGATGGACTCTTCGATGGCGGGCTTCAGTCAGACTTTCAGCGGGACATGTTCAATGACATTGTTGCGGGAAAAATCGCGGAGAGCGGCCAGCTTGGTATCGCGAAGGTCATGGAAGAACAAC
>JAHDWY010000446.1 GCA_023384315.1 Candidatus Hydrogenedentota bacterium
CTTGGCTGTCGTTGTGGTCAACGATTCTGCCGCCCTACCAGGGCTTGGTGGACCGGGAGAACCTGCCACCCAACGTTCCGCTTCGCTCCACGTTGGGCTACAACCTTTCGCCCCTGCGGGGCGGAGAAGGCGCGATGTTTCCGTTACGGGAAGTTGGTCGGTCGGATTTTGGCCGAACGAAATCTGGACAAAAGATTCTCCGGGGTCGGCTCGACCTGCTTTCCGCGTTCTCCGAGAATCCGTACAGGCTGACTCGCGCTTGATCTTCCATCGCCAGCGTGTACTATGGGGACTTCCGCAATTTCGGACAGGAGGGAGACCCCATGCAGCAGATTCCATCACGACGTGAGTTCTTGTGCCAGGCCGGCGTGGCCGCGGGTTTGGGCGCGGCGGCCATGACGGCGGGCGCACAGGGCGCATCGGCCGACGGCAAACGGCGCAACATGGTTTTCATTCTCATCGACGACATGCGCTTCGACTCGATGAGCTGTATGGGCCATCCCTTCCTCGAGACGCCGAATCTGGACGCACTCGCCGCAGCGGGAGTCATGTTCGACAACGCCTTTGTCACCACGTCACTGTGTTCGCCGAGCCGCGCGTCGATCTTGACGGGGCAGTACGCGCACAACCACGGCATCTTCGACAACAGCACCAACCTGACCGACGACACGCCCACCTTCCCCAAGGAATTGCAGAAGTCCGGCTACCGGACCGGCTTTGCCGGAAAATGGCACATGGGCGGTTCCAGCGACGAACCCCGGCCGGGGTTCGATCACTGGATGTCCTTTCGCGGACAGGGGGTCTACAACGATCCCACGATCAACGTGAACGGCAAGCAGGAAAAGGTCGAAGGTTATGTGACGGATATCATCACGGACCACGCCGTCGACTTCCTCACGCAGGACGACGACCGTCCTTTCTTTCTCTACGTATCGCACAAGGCCGTGCATGCCGACTTCTATCCCATGGAAAAGTACAAGGGCCGTTACGCGAACAAGACCTATCCGCATCCGGAATCCATGGCCAACACGGAAGAGAACTACAAGGGCAAACCGGAATGGGTGCGCGAACAACGGAACAGTTGGCACGGCGTCGATGGCATGTACAACGGCCGCGTCGATTTCGATCAGTTCTGCATCGACTATGCGGAGACGATGATCTCCGTCGATGACAGCGTCGGACGTATCGTGGACACCTTGCGCGAACAGGGCCTGCTCGATTCAACCTTGCTCGTGTTCACCTCCGACAACGGATTCCTTTTCGGCGAACACGGTCTCATCGACAAGCGCTGCATGTATGAGCCGTCCATTCGCGTGCCGCTGATCGCGCATTGTCCGGAGTTGTTCGAGGGCGGCCAGCGTAAGAAGGAAGTCGTCGCGAATATTGATTTCGCGCCGACCTTCCTCGAATGCGGTGGTGTCCCGGTTCCGGCGTCGGTGCAAGGCAAGTCGTTCATGGACGTGCTCACGGGAACGGAAACCGGTTGGCGCGACGCGTTGCTCTATGAATACTTCTGGGAACGATCCTTCCCGCAAACGCCGACCGTGCTCGGCGTGCGCACGGAACGCTACAAGTTCATGAAGTACCACGGCGTCTGGGACAAGTACGAGATCTACGATCTCCAGGAAGACCCTCACGAGATGAACAACCTTCTGGCCGATTTCATTCAGCACAACGAGGGTGGCCAACTCGACCAGTATATCCGGCAGAATGCGCCGGATGATGTGAAAGCCTTGTTCAACGATCTGGATGGGAAATTGAACGCGTTGCTCAACGAGACGGGGTGCCTCGCCGAGCCTTCCTGGCAGGCGAGGTAAGGCTCATCTCAACGGGGACCGCTTGTTTCACCGCCATTCGCGGGCCCTCGCGTGAGGAGTTGCAGACACGCTTCGTAGGCGGATTCCGGGGTGATAGATTGCAAGCGTTTGCGGGCGGTGGCGAGATCGCAGGCGCCTGCTTGGCTATCCGCAAGGATGAGGTGCGGCTGTTGGAATGGCGCGTGCTGGCGTGGATCGGTTCCGCCGAAGATCGCAACGACCGGAGTGCCCATGGCCCAGGCGATGTGCATGGGCCCCGTATCGCCACCAACATAGCAATCCGCGCGGTAGAGCACCCAGGCCAGATGTTTCAGGTCGGGAGTTTCCGGCCCTACGGTGGGCATGCGTTTTGCCCGGCTGATGACTTCGCGCACGACTTCCAGTTGGCCGGGTCCCCACGTGAGAACAACCTCGAATCGGCCATCGGAAAGCAGGAGATCGGACAACCGCGCGCAGTGTTCGATGGGCCACTGCTTCTCCGGACGATCCATCGGCGCATGCAACGCGATGACCCGTTTACCGCCGTCGAATGTGGCCTCGAAAAAATCGTCAACTGTCGTTTGCACGTCGATGGGCACGCAGATGATAGGATGGCCCCATCCGCAGTCGGGCAAGAGCGCCCGGCACAACAGATGGTTCTCTTCGCAGCGGTTCAAGAGTTCCTTCGGAAGACGCGCTTTCCGGTTGGTGCACAGGAAACTGCCCTCCTGGCTGCGCGGCCGCGAAAACCCGATGCGATCCTTCGCGCCGGAGTACCAAGTGAGGAGCCCGCTCTTCAGGATGCCGTGAAAGTCGAGAACGATGTCGTAGTGATTGTCGCGCACCGAGCGGCAGAGTCCCATGAACTCGCGCACCGCGTCGATGGCCTTCTTCGGGCGCTCGAAGATCAACACACCGTCCAGCGAGGGGTGCCCCTGGATGACTTCCACGGATTTCCGTTCGATGACCCAATCGAGATGCGCTTCCGGATAGGCGTCGCGGAGAATTTGGAGGACGGGAAGCACACGGACCACGTCGCCGATTGCGCTGAGGCGGACGATCAATATCCGCGGCGAACCTCCGACCATGGATGTGCCCTGGACCTCCCGGTTCCGATTGGAGGCGCCTGCGCCGGCGGGGGAACGGTTGGGTCTAGCGTAGGCGCCGCAAACAAGATGAAATATGGCGGAGAGGGCGGGATTCGAACCCGCGGAACCCCGTTAAGAGTTCACACGCTTTCCAAGCGTGCGCCTTCAACCACTCGGCCACCTCTCCCGGAAAGCCCGGCGGTATTCCACCGGGCGCAAACTGGGGATTCTAGTCCGCGAGCGGCGGCAAAGTCAATTCTGCCGTGCTATTCGAGCGTGTGACGGCAAGGATTGCCGGTCGAACCCACACCCGATGGCCCGGAAATGGGCCGAACAGAAATCAATCCCGACTTACCTCGTCGCGTCTACGCCGCGCTCTCTTTCGAGACTTTGCGCATACGGAGATTGAGCATTTCCACGAAGAGGGAGAAGCCCATGGCGAAGTAGATGTAGCCTTTCTCGATGTGACGGCCGAAGCCTTCGGCGAGGAGCATGACGCCGATGAGGAGCAGGAAGGACAAGGCCAGCATCTTGATGGTGGGATGGCGTTCGACGAAACGGCTGACGGATCCGGCGAAGATCATCATAATGCCGATGGCGATGACGACGGCGGCAATCATGATGGGGATGTGTTCCACCATGCCGACGGCGGTGATGACCGAATCCAGGGAGAACACGAGGTCGAGCAGCATAATCTGGAAAATGACCGATGCGAAGGATGCGGCTACCTTGGCCTTGGATTCGTGGTGGCCGCCTTCGATCTTGTCGTGAATCTCGAAGGTCGCCTTGCCAAAGAGAAACAGCCCGCCCACGAGCAGGATCAGGTCGCGTCCGGATACACCGTGTTCCAGGACTTCAAAGAGCGGTTTGGTCAATCCCATGATCCACGAAATGGCCAGGAGCAACAGGATCCGCATGACCATCGCCAGCGCCAGGCCGATGCGCCGCGCTTTGTCCTGCTGGGAGGGATGAAGCTTCCCCGTAAGAATCGCGATGAACACGATGTTGTCGATGCCCAGCACAATCTCGAGACTGGTCAACGTAACTAACGCGATAGCATTCTCAACGGTCAACAGTTCAGCCACGATAGGGATCTCCGGTCGATGATTTGCGGTGGTTCGGTCTCGCCCTGCAACGAGAATGAGGAAAACGGTATCAAACCGGCCGCCTCAAGGTCTATCGGCAACCGAACTGCGGTCACGGCAGCTCCCTCGCGGCGCTGGCAAAGTTACGGCTCGCGTCTCAATCGCGGGATAAGGCCGGAGGGTCGAAATCCGCGAGCAATTCCGCGGTGGAGCAAACGAGATGGTTCACGGATTGGTCGCCGAGGTCTATCAGGTTTCCACCGCGCATGAACACGAGGCTGTTCGTGGCGATAATCACTTGATACCGTTGCGCCATCTTGAGCAACCCTTGATGAACGAACAGACTGTTGTCATGGTCCTGCCCGGTCTCGGGGCTGTCAATCAAGACAATGGCTTCATCGGCATGGGACTGGCGCCTCAGGCTATCCAGAACCGATTGTCCGTGGGACTGGAACATGGCGCGGATTCCCTGGACCATTTGCTCCCGGGACGAGAAGCTGCCGCCGATGAGGGGATCGAGCGTTTCCGTGTTGACATATTTAATCTTGTCGCTGTCGTTGGTCTTGTCGATCGCACATAGGGGACAGGTCGCGATTGCGCGCAAGATGGTCGACTTGCCAGAGCCGTTCGGCCCCACCAGCACGTTATATCCAGGCTCGA